>JBBQMV010000170.1:0-6172 GCA_038329315.1 Bdellovibrionia bacterium
CATGTAAGTGAGAAGCTCACGGAAAATCTGGTTCTTAAGCCCATCAACTTCGTCGTCGCACTTCAAAACGGCTTCGGCGAGTTTCAGGTCAATCCGCACGAAAGCGTCGAGTGCTTCGCGCGCCATCTTGCGCGCGATATCCGCCATACGGGGAATATCGACGAGCGGTTTAATCGGTTCGGCGCGGAGATATTCGACCGCGTTCAGCGCGATATTCACCGCTTGGTCGCCCATGCGCTCGAGATCGGTATTAATTTTTACGACGGCGAGAATCGTCCGTAGATCGCGCGCCATCGGCGACTGGGTCGCGAGTAAGTTCAAGCAGTCTTCGTCGATTTCTTTGTGAAGCTGATTAATCGTCTTTTCGACTTCGTGAACCCGGGCGAAACGTTCGTTCTTTCCTTCGACGAGACCGCAGGTGGATTCTTCAATCGCCTTCTCGACATACCCGCCCATGAGCAGGAGTTTGTCCTTCAGTCTTGCCATTCCGCCATCAATCGAACGATCCATTCGCGCTTCCCCTTCCCTTAAGTCTACCCGAAATCCTTAACCGAATCGACCCGTGATGTATTTTTCGGTCCTACGATCTTGCGGATTCGTGAAGATGGCCGTCGACCGGTCGTATTCGACCATTTCACCCAGGAGAAAGAAGGCGGTGCGGTCGGAGCAGCGGGCGGCCTGCTGCATATTATGGGTGACGATGATGACGGTGACCTCCTTCTTGAGTTCTCCGAGGAGTTCCTCGATCCGGGCGGTCGAAAGCGGATCGAGGGCCGAGGTCGGTTCGTCCATCAGAATGACCGGCGGCTTCACCGCCAGCGTCCGCGCGATGCAGAGGCGCTGCTGCTGCCCGCCCGAAAGCGACGTTCCGGGCGCTTTCAGTTTATCCTTTACCTCGCCCCAAAGCGCCGCGTGCTTCAGCGCCCGCTCCGCAGTCTCATCGAGAAGGCGCTTATCCCGAATGCCGGCGAGGGTAAGCCCGACGACGACGTTCTCGTAAATCGAAAGCGACGGGAATGGATTCGGCTTTTGGAAAACCATGCCGATTTTCCGACGGACCTTCACCGGGTCCATTCCGCGGCCATAAATATTTTCACCTTCCAGAGTCACTTCACCTTCGAAGCGTGCGCCCGGGATCTCTTCGTGAAGCCGGTTCAACGTCCGAAGGAAGGTGGACTTTCCGCACCCCGAAGGGCCGATGAGCGCCGTGACCGAATTCGGTTCGACGTCGAGGGATACGCCCTTCACCGCCTCGAACGCACCGAAATAGGCGTGCACGTCTTTCGTGGAAAGTACCGGCGGAAGGACGGGTTTAACTTCTTTGACCATCATGCTTTTTTTCCTCCGAGAATCGCTCGCATGGAGAGATTCGCGATGAGTACGACGGCGACGAGCACCATCGAGCCGGTCCAGGCGAGCTGGGTCCAGTCATCGAATGGCGAAATCGCGTAAGTGTAAATCTGGACGGGCAAGCTCGAGATCGGGGAAAAGATTCCTCGTGGCCAGTACTGAGAATTCAGAGCGGTAAACAGAAGCGGTGCAGATTCGCCGCTGATCCGGGCGACTCCGAGCATGACACCGGTGAGGATTCCGGAACGGGATCCGTAAACGACGATCCGCAGGACCACCTTCCACCGCGGTAGCCCGAGGGCTAGCCCCGCTTCGCGAATATGATCCGGAACGAGCTTCAGCACTTCCTCGGTCGTCTTCGCGACGGTCGGGATGAGGATGATCGCCAGCGCGAGTGCGCCCGCCAGCGCGGAAAATCCATGCATCGGCACGACGAGAAGCGCGTAGGCGAAAATCCCGAGGATGATCGACGGGACGCCCGCGAGAAGCTCGACCGAGGAGCGAACCGTGTTCGCAAATCGCGATCGTTTAAACTCCGAGAGAAACACGCCGGAGGCGATGCCGATCGGTACACCGACGGCGGATCCCATCGTGACGAGAATCAGCGTCCCGAGCACGGCGTTTCCGAGTCCGCCACCCGCTTCGCCGACCGGCTTCGGAAGTGCGGTAAAAAACGAAAGGTGAAGTCCCGCGAGTCCGCGGTGGATGACGTAATAAAGTACGAAAAGAAGTGGGAGGATCGCCACCAGCGATGCTAGACCGAGGAGACCTAACATCAGCCGGTTCACGACCGTCCGCCGAAAATCGAGTTTTGCGTAGAGGTCCTGAGTGGTCACTTCGCGCCTCCCGAGAACTGGAGGCGTTTCACGATCCGCCGCGCGACGAGGTTCACCGCGAACGAGACGAGGAAGAGCGCGAGGCCGACGTACGCGAGCGCGGCGACGTGCATGTTCGAGCCGGCTTCGGCGTATTCGTTCGCGATGACGGACGCCATCGTCTGGCCGGGCGCGAAGAGCGACGCTGAAATTTCATTTCGATTTCCGATAAGCATCGTCACGGCCATCGTTTCGCCGAGCGCACGCCCGAGACCGAGAATTCCGGCGCCGAATACACCCGACCACGAACTTTTCACGACGGCGAGACGGATCATCTCCCATTTCGTCGCACCTAAGCCCAGGGCGGCCTCGCGCTGGGTTTCTGGAACCGCGCGAAAGACTTCGCGACATATCGCGGTGATCGTCGGCGTGACCATGATCGAAAGGATGAGCGCGGCGGCGAGCATCCCGATTCCGTACGGCGCGCCCTCGAAAAGAAAAAACCAGCCGAAGTGTCCGCCCAGAAACGGTTCGACGTAAGTCCGGAGAAGCGGCGCGAGGAAGAAGATTCCCCAGAGGCCGTAGACAACCGACGGAATCGCGGCCAGCATCTCGACCATGAATCCGACGAGCGCGGCGACTCGCTTCGGCGCGAGTTCGGTCAAAAAGAGCGCGACCGCAATCGAAAGCGGAATGGCCATCGCGAGCGCGAGGAACGACGAGACAAGGGTCCCGAAGATAAACGCGCCGGCGCCGAAGTGTTCTTTCACCGGGTCCCACTCGGTTCGGGTGAAGAACGTGATTCCGAAGGCTTGGATCGCGGGCCACGCCAGTTTCGTCAGGTAGACCGCGATCAAACCGAGGATCGCTACGACGACCGCGGACAGGCCCATGAGCACACGGCGAAAAAGACGATCGCCCGCATTGATGGGGCGGGTCGACAGCTTCGGGGCGGGTGCGGCGGTAAGCGGGATGGATTCTGAGCGGATACCCATAGTATAGGGGGCGAGCATACCCCTGCGCACCGCGTCTCGATAGGTCCGTTGTGTCAGGAATCCTTTAGGATTCTCGGGAGCCTGGAAGCTAAATGCTTGAAAGCTAGGCGTTATTCAGAGAAGACGGTTTTAAGGAATTTCGAGAGCCCTATGCAAGAACTCAATCGCCTCCAATCCATCGTCATCGCCTGCGTGGTCGGAGTGGTCGTTAGCTTCGGCGGCGCGGTTTACACGGCTGTGAAAACCTCACGTGAACTGAAGGCGCTCGAAATTCCACCGGCCCAAGTTCCGATTCCGGCTACGGCTCAGTAACCGAGATTCGGACCGAGATTAAGCCACCGATTTTTTAGGCGGCGGGTTTTGAATCCCCGTGTGGCCGAAGGGCGACGGCGGATCGAGCGTCACGGCTGGCGTGCGATTCACTTGGAACTGCGTCAGTGTGTTGCCCGAAGGGGGCACGACGACTTGAGCATCCTTTGGCGCCCACTGCGCGAAAGGTCCCTTGTCCCCGGCGTGTTCCCACGCGTCTTCGCCAGCGATCTCGCCCTTTTTCACGGCTTCCATCAGGACTTGTTCGAAGACCTGCATTCCGTCTTTTTTCCCGGTCTGCATCACGCTCGTGAGCTGAAAGGTTTTTCCTTCGCGGATCAAGTTCGCGACGGCGGTCGTGTTCACGAGAATGTCGTGTAGCCCGATCCGTCTCTTTCGATCTGCGGTTGGAATCAGGCGCTGCGAAATCACGACTTTCAACGTTTCTGAAAGAACGGTCCGAATTTGGGGCTGCTCTTCGGCCGGAAACGTATTGATGATCCGGTCGACGGTCTTCGCGGCGGAGTTCGGGTGGAGGGTCGAGAAGACCAAATGACCGGTTTCCGCGGCCTTGAGCGCGAGCGCGACGGTTTCCGCGTCCCGCATTTCGCCGATGAGGATGACGTCCGGGTCTTCCCGAAGGGCGGCTTTCATCGCCGAAGAAAACGTCGGAAAATGCGAGCCGAGGGCGCGTTGGTTGACCATCCCCATTTTCGAATCGTGCTGGAATTCGATCGGGTCTTCGAGAGTTAAAATGTGGCCCTTCGTCGTCTGGTTAATATAATTCAGCATCGCAGCCAAGGTCGTCGACTTGCCCGAGCCGGTCGGACCGGTGACGAGAACGAGGCCGTTTGCATACGAACAAGCAACTTTACAGATCGGCGGAAGATTCAATTTCTCGAGTTCGGGAGGCGCCTCGGTTAACACCCGCATGACAAACGCGAGACCGTGGCGCTGATAAAATATATTCACCCGGAAAATACCGATGCCCGGGGCTTTGAAGGAATAGTCGAGATTTTGGAGCTTCACGATATCGGCACGTTGGTCTTCCGTGAGCGTCGCAAAAATCATCTGCTCGACTTGGGCGGGAATGAGCGGCGCGACGTTCAACTTCACCATGTCTCCGCGAACGCGAATCATGGGAGGCGAACCGGAAGCGACGTGTAAGTCGGAGCCGCCGTTTTGCACCATCGTTTGTAAGAGTTGGCCTAGGGAAACAGACATGCTTAGTAGACTCTCCTTGAGACCTCCACTTATCGGCCGTCACGCGGTGTTTAATAAGCCTGGAAACAATGTTCCCGGAGTGTCCGCGGTGACCTGGCTTCAGGCGCATTAGGCTCCTTCGTGGTGAGCCTAAGCTTGAAAACGTCCAGCTTTCGTCGTTAAAGTGGTCTAGAATGCTCCTCTCGGGGTCCCATAGTTAAATGGATATAACGGTCCTTTCCTAAAGGATTGTTCCAAGTTCGATTCTTGGTGGGACCACCACCTTTAAAATTAGAAAACCGGGCGGGTTTTACCCGCCCGGTTTTCTAATTTGGAAGATGAGTTCTCACCAAGAATTGCTCCGAACTCGGGCGAGGTCGCTCTGCTCCTCTCACCCTTCTTTCTCGCAACCGCTTCGCGATCAAAACACTTCGTGTTTTGCCGCGTTCGCACTGGTGGGACCACCATTTGTCAATCTGTTCCAATTCTTTTGTGCATGTCGCGCATTAAGGCGAGCTTTACGCCGCGACGATTTGAATGCGGAGGCCGGGGTGCAGTTTCTCGGCGTAGCCGAACAGCCGGTCGAGAGTGAAACTTTCGATCTTCCCTCGGAGGAGGTCGCTAATCCGCGCCTCGTCGACGCCTAACTTTTCGGCGATCTCTTTTTGCATCCATCCGTGCTCGCGCTGGAACTTCGCGATGAGCTGGCAAGCCTGGTACTTCGCCCGGTCTACTTCGGAAGCCGACGCCGGCAAGGCCAAGTTCCCGCCCAGGTAATCGGGGTCCGAGAGCTTATCCCGGACGCGCTTTAGAGTCTGGTCATCAGGAAAGACTGCTTTTTTCGATTTCATACGACTTACCTCCGAAAACAATTCACCACGCCTATAAACATACAGTCGTCCCGAAGGCACCAGACCAGCCGATACTGTTTCGATTGGTAGTCGATTCGGTCGAGCATGAAAAACTCCCATTCGCCCTCGCGGCTATCCGGCTGAAACTCCCTACCGTCTAAGCCGCGAACGAGTTCAAGAATAAGAGAGTCGTCGATATCCGAATGCTTCGATTGGTAATGGGGATCGATCACGATCTCGTGAATCGGACGGCCATTAATCACTAGGTCGGTCGGATAGCTTCTGCGCTCGCTCATCTCGAAATAGAGTATACCTCGACTTGCTAAATTTAGCAAGTCTCACAGGTTTTAGGGGTTCTCAGCGAATACCTGCGAAGCGCCCGGTAGATGCTCGTTTTACCCCAGCCCATGTGCGCAGAGATTTCTCGAAGGGTCAGGCCGGATTCAGGAAGTTTTGCCAGCTCCGTAAAATCGATCCTAGGCTTTACCCACCACTGGGCGAAGTCCAAAGCCTCACTCACTGGTTCAACCAAAATAGGACAGCCCCCACCACCTTTAAAATTAGAAAACCGGGCGGGTTTTACCCGCCCGGTTTTCTAATTTGGAAGATGAGTTCTCACCAAGAATTGCTCCGAACTCGGGCGAGGTCG
>JBBQMV010000171.1:0-6151 GCA_038329315.1 Bdellovibrionia bacterium
GGGAAACTCGCTCGCTCGCAAAGCGGCCGGTGAAGTGGGCTCTAACAAAGTCGCGTACGACCGAATCCGTGCCCGCTTTTTAGACGAGGATGAGCTCGGGATGAAAGACGCCGTAACCGACGAAGCATGCGACGAAGAAAAGGTGCATGCGGTCTACGAGACGCTCCGGAGGCGGATCGAGGTTCGTTGAGGTTCGGCTGGATCAGTGACTGCAATTCTTCGTGATTCAAGTCGCGAGTGTCGGCCCAGATTAAGACAAAATGAGCCTCAGTTTCGCTTTGTTGCTGAACTTCTTAATCCCTTTGTCCCGAGTGAGTAGGGGTAAGTCGTGCTCCAAACAACTTTGCATTACGAGGCAGTCTGCCAGTGAGGCGTTCATGCCATGCTTCGCAAGCTGTCCCCGTAGCTTTCCGGCGCCTCTCCAGAAAATCGATGTCGGGGATGCAAAGGGCATTTCTGAAAGAACTTTTTCAATATCCGATGTCATTTCAGTGGAACTCAGAAGCTCAGACAATACTACGGGCGCCATGACGACTCGCCCTTCGTTCAAGGCGATGCGGAACAATTCGAGATCATCTCCGGGTTTCCCCAAGAAATGCTCGATCCAGATACTGGTATCCGCAATCACTGTTTGAGTTTCCTATCCTTTCGGAGTTCTCCGAGATCAATTTTCAGATCTAATTTACCCCGGAGGGCTGCCAGGGTTTTGCTGGCGCGGCGAGCGACTAAGATTTCGAGCCCCTGCCGAACCGTTTCCGTAAGGCTCAGCTTCGTTTCCGCAAGAGCGGCGGCCACCAGATGTTCTGGAAGCTCCATCGTTACCTTCTTAAGATTTCGGGTGCTCATATGGTATATAATACCATACTCAGTGCCATATTCAAATGATATCGTTTACTCCGTATTTCGCGGCATATTTTGAGATTTTCCCAATGCCCGACTTGGCGCTGACTGATCGTACAATGGGGTAAAGAGGTGTGTTCGTTTAGCCCCACGTTCAGGGGTTAAAGTTTGGCGAAATCGTTGGAAATACTCGTCGCGCGGTGATTTCGACTTCTTCGCTTTTCGGACGACACACTGCTCGCGAAACTAGGGACATAAGAGCAGTCCGTTTGAGTCAACTGTATCGGTGTCTGTTTGAGTGCCGTACGGTTTTCTAAAATCGGGGTTCTCGCGCCAGGTTTTTGCGCATCGCTTTTAAGGCGGTCCTTGGCTTCTGCGCGCCGAGAAATGCGGCAATCTCAGTGGCCAATAAATGGGGACTCTTTTCCGTTGAATCCAAATCGAGGTCATAAACGCAAAATTGATGAATCAACGAGAACTGGGACTCCGCTTCGCCGATCCCTTACTTACGATTGCATTATCTATGATCAGATCGTGGCCTAGTTCAGATAGGGCTTTCACGCATTTATAAAAACCTTCTTCGATTTTCAGATATTCAAGTCCGTCGTTTTTTTTCCAGAAGTCATCTTAGCCAAAGCGCTCGGGGGTAAAGTGTACAAAATGCTATCGATCGAAAAATTGAGGGGAAACCCCTTTAAAATCTCTTGTAGTTCCTTTGCGACGGCAGTTTTTCCGGAACTTGACGCTCCGTTTAGAGAAATAATCACTTTCCGAGTTTACCGAGGAGGCGAGATTCATTCAATCGCCTAAATTCGGCACAGTTCTTGGTCTCGTTGTTCACCTATGCTTCGAGATTTTAGAGCGTTTCAGTTGGCGAAAGAGTTTCATTGGGCTTGTAAAGCGCTGAAGGTATCGCGCTACCTTCAGGATCAGCTTCTAAGAGCCAGTTCAAGCGTAGCCCTAAACATGGCCGAAGGGTCCGCAAAACGGACAGAGCCTGAACAGCGACGTTACTACAACATCGCGATGGGTAGCCTCCGCGAGTGCGAAGCTATCTTGGAGTTAGAAAAAATCGAAGAGCACGGCCTACTCGAGAAGGCCGATCAATTGGGTGCGATGCTATTCACGCTGTCACGTTCCAGAAAACCGTACGGTACTCAAACGGATACCGATACGGTTGACTCAAACAGGCGATCTTGAGTCCAAGGTTTTCCGACCATCGCCTGCGATGTTGTCCTAAACTTTTTGATACGCTGAGCGTTTTCAGATTTTAAAAAAGCGCTTCGAATTTTCGGTCGTAATCCGAGCGACTTCCTCGAGCGGAAGTCCCTTCACTTCGGCGAGTTTCATCGCGGTTTGGAGCACCATCGAAGGTTCTCCCTTTTTTCCGCGAAAAGGGATGGGCGCAAGAAACGGCGAATCGGTTTCGATGAGAATTCGGTCCATCGGATAGGCCTTCGCGGCTGCGCGAAGCGGTTCTGCATTCTTGAACGTGAGGATGCCCGAAAATGAAATATAGAACCCGAGTTCGATGCAGCGGTTTCCGAATTCCAGCGTACCCGTGAAACAATGGATCACGCCGGCGATATTTCCGGGTTTCACTCGCTTCGCATATTTTTCAAGTTCCGGAAGAAGATCCGCTTCGGCGTCGCGAGAATGGACGATGATCGGGAGCTCGACTTCGAGCGCGAGGTCGAGCTGCGCGCGAAGCGCGTCGAGCTGGGCGGTATGTTCGGAGTGATCGTAGTAATAGTCGAGTCCGAGTTCGCCGATTCCCCGGCACTTCGGATGGCGGGCGGCCTTTCGGACGTAATCCGCATCTTCGGGCTTCCAGCGCGAACCCTCGTGCGGGTGAAGTCCGACGGTGTGGAAAATGTTCGGAAATTTTTCGGAGATCGCGACGACTTCCGGATGGGTTTCGAAGTCGACGCAAATCGAGACTAGGTTTTCTACGCCGACGGCACCCGCTTCCCGAACGAGATCTTCGACGGTCTTCCCGTCGTAATCGTAGTTCAGGTGGCAGTGGCTATCGATGAGGCGAAGCACTATTTCAAACCCTATTTAAGACCATTGATGATCTGGTCCCAGGCTTCGATCGGTAGCGCGAGGGAGACGCGTTTGCCGTTCACGAAGAAGGTGGGCGTAGAGTCGACCTTCAGGCGAATGCCTTCTTCGATCGAGTCCGAGAGGTTTTTCTTAGCCTCCTCGGAATTCGCGCATGTCTTCTGGGTTTCCGCGACGATCCCGAACTCTGCTGGAATCTTTTCGGCGGAATCTTGCGTCAGCAGTTCCTGATCTTCGAAGATTTTCTCGTACACCGACTGGAATTTCCCGGATTTGGCGGCACAGTAGGCGCTTCGTGCGAGTGCGCAGGAGTAAGGGTGCATCGGCCGTGTGATGAGGCGGTTACACGCGTTGTCGAGCGGCCACGGCATGAAAACGAGTCGGATCTTCCCCTCGTAGCGGGAGAGGAGCTGTTTCATGACGACCGCTTCTCGTTTGCAGTACGGGCATTGGAAATCGGAGAACTCGTATAGGGTAATCGGGGCGCCTGGGTTTCCAAGCGATGCCATTCCTTCGGGAGCTTTCACTTCGACCGACTCACTGGCGAGGATCTGGCTGACCGTGGCTTGGAGCTCGGCTTTCGCTTCGGCCGATACATTTTCTTCCGCCGGACGAAGTACGACAACCATCACGAGGAGGCAGCCGAGCACGACTAAAGCATTCGACTGAATCTTCGACCAGCGTGCGCCCCCGAAGACGGACGTGGATTTGTTCGCGCGCATGAGCGAGAGGCAGGTCCCGAAGATCGCGAAATTTACCGCGTCGATGATGAGGCAGAAGAGACAGAACTTATGAATGAGGAGGGCCATCACGGCGAGAAGGGCGACCGAGTAGAGAGAGGCGAAACCGCTCATCAAAGTCGAAACGAGGACGGCTTCGCGGCGCCAGTCGGATACGCGCGCCATAATTCCGAGGATGACGAGGGCGAGGAACCAGCCGGCGACGAAACTCGCGAGCGGAAGGCCCGGTATGATCTCGGCGAAACGAGACGAGGTCACTGCGTCGCAGTTCATCGTTTCGCTGATGTTGCAGAGGGATTTGAACCCCGCGGTGCCGAGTCGAAGTTCGTAGTAGTGTTTCGCGAGGTAGATGGCGGCACTCGCGCCAATGACCGAAAGAAGGGGGAGTAGGGCAAGGCTGATATTAGGCTTGGCGCCGGTCGATTCGGTCTTGGACATAGGATCTATCATCGTTCAAGCCTTCCGGTCTTTCAAGCCGACTTGAAACCTTTGGCGCCCCCCGGTACCGTTAAAGGAATGATTCATCGCTTCCGAACCCTCGTGCCGGTCCTGGCCCTGCTTTTGTCGGCCTGTACCCACCCCGGTACCGAGGCGGAGCGGAATCTTCTCTCATTTCACCTGAACAGCGAGCCGGTCACGCTCGATCCGAGTCGGGTCGAAGATGGGCTCGGGGTTCGTTTAATCGTGAATCTCATGGACGGGTTAACCGGGTTTAATAGCCGGGGTGAACTCACCAAGCGGATTGCGAGCTCGATCGATATTTCGCCCGACCTGAAGACCTATAAATGTGTCATTCGGGGTGACGCGGTTTGGACCGACGGAGTCCCGGTCGATGCCGAGCAGTTCCGAGTCGGGATCGAACGCGCGCTCAAACCCGAAACCGGTTCGAAACTCTCGGGGCTGCTCAAGTGGATTGAAGGCGCGGAAGCGTTTGCCGCCGGACGGGCCACGAGCGTTTCCGGAATTAAGGTGGACGGTAAAAAAATCGAGTTCCATCTCACAAAACCGATTTCCTTCTTTGACCAAATTCTCGCACTCCCGATTGCCTACCCACTTCGGAAAGACGTGCTCGCGGCGAACGATGGGAAGTGGGATCCCCTGCGCGGAAAGAACGTCCCGACGAACGGCGCGTACCGAATTCGGTCGTCGACCCCGGACCAGGAAATCCTTCTCGAAGCGGCGCGAGCGATTCCGGAGGCTGCGCCGAAGCAAGTTCTCATGCGGGTCGTAACCGACGAATCGACCGCTTCGACCCTTTTCGATCAAGGGAAGCTTGATGTCCTCACTCGAATTCCCGCCTTCGATCAGAAGCGCTACGAAGAGAAAAAAGTCGTGCGGACGGTACCGTTCCAAGCCACTTTTTTTCTCGGTTTTAATCTGAAGAAGAAGCCTTTCGACCGCGTCGAGTTTCGGCGCGCGCTCGCAGGAGCTGTAAAAAAGGGCGAACTTGCCCACATGCTCGGAACCGGTGAGGAACCGGCGGCATCCTGGATTCCGAAAGGCTACGAGGGATTCTATCCCTTCCGGGCCGATTCGGAAGGACGCGATGTCGACTTCGTCGGTTCGAAAGTCGCCTCGCGCGAAGAAATTCGGATCGCCTTCGATTCCGGAACGCGAAATGCGATCGCGCTCGAAAAGGTCCAGGCCGATTTGAAGGATGGCCTCGGGTGGAAAGTTCGCCTGAAAAACATGGATTGGAAATCGCTCGTCTATTCGATCGGCCATGATCCGGAGATGGTTTATCGATACGGATGGTCTTCGTCCCTGAAAGATCCGTCCGCGTTTCTGCTACCGTTCGTGACGAAGGATCCGTTTAACTTTTCGGGTTTCTCGAACGCGCGCTACGACGCGCTCGTCGATGAGATCGTTTCGATGAAGCCGTCTCCCGAGCGGGAAGCAAAGATTTTCAAAGCCGAGCGGATACTTCTAAACGAAGAGGCCGTGGTGGTTCCGCTCTATCATTACGTGACGACCTACGCAGTCGGTCCGCGCATTCAGAAGTATGAAGTTTCGCCGCTCGTCGGCGTGACGCTCTTCGAAGAAGTAGAGCTTAAAAAATAATTAGGTGGTCTTTCGCGAGATGATTGACCATTGGCGGGTTCCGCCGCCTTCGCGCCGGAAGGAGTGGAACTTCGATCCCTTCGCATCCATCGTGCAGTAGGTGCACTCGTCGATCCAGTCGACCTTTCCGAAACCGACGCGAGTGAGCTCGCACTGATTAATAGCGGAGAGGTCGAGTTTGCGAAACGTCGGCGTGATGAGGTCGGGTTCGATCTCGGGAAAAGTTTTGATGAAGTTTTCGATGAGTTCTTCGCTGACTTCGTAGCAACATTTTCCGATAGCGGGTCCGACAGAGGCGACCCAGTCCTTCAGGTCTTCACCTTGGGCGAGGAGCGTCTTCGCGAGATTTTCGACGATCTTCTCCTTCGTTCCGCGCCAGCCGGCGTGAAGTGCGGCGACCATTCCGCCGTCCTTTCGTGCGAGAAGCATCGGTACGCAGTCGGCGG
>JBBQMV010000172.1:0-6145 GCA_038329315.1 Bdellovibrionia bacterium
CGAGGCGTCGGCGCGGCGAATGCCCTCATCCAGAACTATCAGCAGAAGTCCGAAGTCGGAGCGACCCTGCTTGGCACCTATACGAGTGAGGACGAGGGCTGGATCTTCGACTTAGGCGCGCTCGGGAACTTTATCGGGGGCGACTTCGTGATTCGCCCGAAGGTGACCCATAAAATCCGGGATTCGCTTCACGCGGCGCTCGGAATGGACTACTACGGGGGCCCGCCCGAAAAGACCCTCGGCGCACTCCGCGACTACCGAAGTGTCTACCTCGAGGCGGCATTGGATTTTTAATCCCTGCAAGTAGGTTCATGCTCGCAGGGATCGAACTGTTCTAGGATGTTTAATGACGACCCGTAGTCGCTCTCCCGATCGCTGCAAACGCTGCCAAATCTACGGGCCGCTGTGTATCTGCGGTCTTTCCCCGAATTTTACCCTGAAGACCCGGGTAGTGATCTTCATGCACTTCCGGGAACTCTCGCTGACGACGAACACCGCGCGCCTCGCGGAACTCGCGCTCACCGACTGCGAAGTGCGCGTACGTGGGAAGCGGGAAGCGCCAGTCGACGCGACCGATCTGAGCTCCGATCCGAACTTATTGCCGCTGCTCCTTTATCCTGCCGAGAACTCGGTCGAGCTCGGACCGGCGCATCTCGCACGCGCGGAAGCGGAGGGAAAGCGAATCGTGCTCGTCGTCCCGGATGGAAACTGGCGCCAAGGAAGTAAAGCCGCGCGCCGGACGCCGGGGTTAGAAAATGTAGAATGCGTACGACTGCCGCTCGGTGCTCCGTCTGAATACGGGGTGCTTCGTACGGCGCCGCGTCCCGAGTGCGTCTCCACGTACGAGGCGATCGCGCGCGCGGTGGGCGTACTCGAGGGTAAGCCCATCGAGGAACGCCTTATGGAGTACTTCCGTGTGAAGATCGACCGGATGCTCTGGGCGCGTGGAGTGCTCGCCACGGCGAAAGTGCGGGGAGGGGTTCCTCAAGCCGCTATCGACGCCTTTGCGATCGCCGGTGCCCGGGGAAGTCTTCCGAAAGTCGGAGTCGTAGGGTAAGACCAGGGCCATGTCGACACCCGGCGGATCCTCCAAAAAGAAAATTTCGCCTTACCCCGAGCTCGACGAACTCGCGGAGCGGGTCGGCGAGTTTATTCAGTACTGGGGCTTCAAGCGGATCCACGGAAAGATCTGGGCGCACCTTTACCTTTCTGAAGTGCCGCTCGATGCGACGACGCTTGTGAAACGACTACGCGTTTCGAAAGCGCTCGTTAGCTTTTCGATCCACGACCTCCTCGAGTACAACGTCATTCGCGAAGTCGCGCGCGGTCGCGGCCGGACGGTGCTCTTCGAGGCGAACCCGGATCTGACGGGAATTATTCTGAACGTCCTGCGCCTGCGCGAGCGGAAGATGATGACCCAGGTGATGGGCGCCGCTGAACTTCTCGGACGGGCGACTCCGGAGTTGATGAGCGAAATGAAGGTTTCACCCAGAAAACTCTCCGACATGCGCGAGATGGTCGACTCGGCCCAGTCGATGCTCGACTTCATGATCGGCGCCGGCACCGATAACCGCGATCTCTTCCTTGCGTTCAAGGCCATGCTGCCGATGAAGACCTAGTCTGCGCGTTTTTAACCCATTCCAAAATGAAAAACCCCGGTCGGTGAAACACCGACCGGGGTTTAATTTTTCAGTCCGTTAGGCGGTCTTAGAGGTACTTACCCTTGAGCGGAGCCCGTGGGTTAGGACGAGCGCGAACCGTCTTGTTGTTGGTTTGCGGAGCGTACCAGCAACGTGGGCGGAAGCCGAGCTTGTCGCCCTTTTCTTGGGAGCAAGCGCCGATCGTAGGATCGGTAGAGTTCGTGTCGACCTTGTAGTCCACTGGGCAGATCGAGCCGGCGTAGTACGTGTCCAGACGGCATTGAGCTTCTGGGTGTTCGTCGTCGGTCGACTTGACTTGGGAGGTGTCAGGCTTGTCGAAGAAAGGCATATCCTTCTCGTTCGTCGCTCCGCCGAGGCCGGCGAGGAGGCGAGCAAGTGCCAGTCCGCCCATCGAAGTGCGGATACAGAGAGCGGCTTCGTTGTCGTTCTGGAAGCTAGCGCGGCAAGCGATCCGGACGGAGTCTGGAGCGTCGAGCGCGGGAAGTACGCGAAGGTTAGGCACCGTCGCGAGAACGCGGCGTGCGCACTTCAGGGTCGCGAAATAGTCGGCTTGACCTTCGTTCGCAGCCCATTCGCCGCCAGCGCCATTACTGATGATTGGAGCGCCGCCGATTTGGTGTCCGAGTTCGTGGCAAACCACGAGCAAGAACGCGTCGATCGTCGTTTCTTTCGAACGAGCGAGACCACCGAACATGGTGAGGTTCCAGTTGCCATCTTCACGGTCGGCGTAAGCGTTGACCGTGCCGTCGTCCCATTCGCGGTTCACGACGAGATTTCCGCCCATCGACTTCACGATAGGGGTGTAAAACTTAAGAACGGAGTCGATGACGCCGTCGAATTCAGCGTGGGTGATCCCGCCGCCGAGTGGGTTGCCGTTCCGGTCCAGCACTTCACGGCGTACTGGAATGTACTTCGTGTTGCGCGGGAGAAACCCGTCTTTCATGTTATCCGAGCATGCGACAGCCTGTCCCATGCTCATCATTCCGACCATTGCGAGTACTGCAAGATTTGCGGCTAGTTTCATCTTTTCCCCCGAGTAGCAGACCTAATTAAGTCTGATTCATTTCACTTATCGGTGAAGACTAGCATGTAACTTTTAGTCGTCTAGTCCGGGTGCGGTATATTATTGACGGTCCGGTTCCATTTTGTTCTAAAAACCGCATGAAAATAGTTCGTTCGGTACTGGGTTATGTGATTTTAATGCTCGATAGACTTACCGCGCCAAATCCTCCAAAAAGGTTGCCCGAGTCCCAGGCCGAACTGGACCGTCGGACCGAAAATCTGATTCTTTTTGAGCTTTTCGCGTGTCCCTTTTGTGTAAAAGTCCGCCGGCAGATCCGCCGCCAGGGACTTTCTATCCGGATGAAGGATATCGGCATCGACCCGGCGGCCAGCGCGGAGCTCATTGCGGGTGGAAAGCTCGACCAGGCGCCGTGTTTGCGGATCGAAAAGGATGGAAAGGTCGAGTGGCTGTACGAATCGACCGCGATTAATGCGTTCTTAATTCAGAACTTTAGCGCCTAGAGAGCGCCTCGCCTAGAGCAGCTACTGAACCGACTCGCCACTAATTCGAAGCGACTGCGCGGGTAACTGCGAGGACATTATCGGCCGCCTTTTCGGAAAGGCCGTCGATGTCGTTTGCATCTTCGTGAGCGAAGGCAGCGTAGATCGCTAGGTAGCGCTTCATCACGGCTTGAACGTATTCCTTAGGAACGCGGTCGTCGGCGACGATCTCACGAACGCGGCGGGCTCCCATGTTGTAAGCCGAGATGTAGAGCGGGCTGTGCGAATCGAATTGGTCGCGAAGGAGCGACATGAATGCGATTCCGATGCGGACGTTTCCGACTGGATCGAGAAGCGACTTCTCGCCCTTGTACTTCACGTGCATCTTTTTCGCGATCCACTTCGCCGTCGAAGGCTTGATTTGCATGAGACCGATTTCGGTGTGTGTTCCGCGCATCGCGGGATTGAAACGGGATTCGTTTTGGATCAGTGCCAAGATAAAAACCGGATCGAAGCCGTATTTGTCGGATTCGCGAACAATCGCGTTCGCAAGGCTGCGTGAACGCTTCGAAAATTTTTCTGGAAGCCATTCCGTCGTCATCGCTTCTACGAAGTCGGTGATGTCGGCAACGTTTTCGCCTTTGCGAACGACGCTGTGTTTGTAGCCGCCGCCAAGAAGTTCCTTAGCGTGGGCGATACGAATCGAATTCGACGCCTTAGAGGCATCGGCCACGGATGGAATCCCACCGAGGACCGTCGTAATAATCAGGATGTTGAAGACCAGTTTCTGCGTTCCCATGCAGCTAAGTACTTCAAGGTCGGTGCCAGGTTTCCCTCGGCTAACCCCGCGTAAACCCCACGTGTTTTTCCGGACACACTGACCACAGGTCAGTCGACTGCACCGGGCCTTCGGAGGTCACGGAAACCGTGTGTCCGAGGTGACGCGATTTTCGAGCTCGGCATGTGATACGAGTGAGATGATGTCGAACTGGATCGATGCTCATGTCCATCTGAGTGACCCGCGAATCGAAGCGGAGCTGCCCTCGCTTATAGCGGAGGCGAAAAAAGCGGGCATCTCGCATTTCGTTCTGGGCGGCATCGAGCCCTCGGAATGGGAACGTCAGAAGTGTCTCACGGCGGTGTATCCGCGCTGCCTGACGCTCGCTTTCGGTCTTCACCCCTGGTGGGTTGCGGAACAAGCGTCGACCGAGACGACTTCGTCGGGCCTCGCGCGACTCTCGATCGAGCTTGCGAACGACGTCCCGGCTTGCGACGCGATCGGGGAGACGGGGCTCGACTTCCATCCGCGTTTTCCGGAGGCGACTCACGCGATCCAGGAGCGGGTTTTTCGGGAGCACCTTCGCCTCGCGATCGAGCATCGGATGCCCCTCGTTCTCCATATCGTCCGGGCGCACGACCGGGCACTGGCGATTTTACACGAAGAACTGCGCGACGCGTCACGAGGTCGGCGCCCGGAGCTTTACACGGGGATTGTTCATTCTTTTTCGGAGGGGCCGAACGTAGCGCAGGCCTACCTCGATCTCGGCCTGACCCCCTCGATTTCGGCCTCTGTCATCACGAGGGGAAAAGGCTCGGCGTTTGAAAAACTCCGGCAGACCATGGTAACGCTCTCGGCCACGGCATTCGTATTAGAGACGGATTCGCCTGATCAACCCCCGGAGGGGGTGGTCGGGCTGAACCGCCCGACGAATCTCGTTCAGGTCGCGGAAGCGATCGCGCGCATACGGGAACCGAAATTTCCGGGAACGACCGCGGCGATGCTTCTCGATCAGTCGGCGGAGACGGTCCGTCGGATTTTTCGAATCAGATAAGGACCTATGGAAACCGCGAAGAACAATTCCGAGCAAACGATGAAGCAAATTCCAGTCGATCCGAATTGGACGGATGCGGAGCTCGAAAATTATAAGCTACACCGTCGTTTCGATCGCATTGGGCGGCTCATCGGCGATTCGTCGATGAAGCGATTGATGGACGCGCACGTGATGATCATCGGTCTCGGTGGCGTCGGATCGTGGGCTGCGGAAATGCTCGCGCGTTCGGGAGTCGGAACGCTCACCCTCGTCGATTTCGACGAAGTTTGTGTCACGAACTTTAATCGCCAGCTTCACGCCGTTCAGGGCGCCGTCGGTACGCAAAAGGCGTTGGCCGTCGCGGAACGCCTCCAAAAAATTAATCCTTCCGCCCAGATCATTCCGGTTCTGCGCTTTTTCAATAACGACTCTCGCGATGAAATCTTCGCCTGCCCAGAAGCGGGTAAGGCTCCGGACTTCGTGATCGACGCGATTGATTCGATTACGCCGAAGTGCATGCTCCTCGCGCATTGCGTGGCTCAAGGAATTCCGGTCGTCACTTCGACGGGTTCGTCGGGCAAGCTCGACCCGACGCTCATCAAGATTAAGGATCTCGCAAAAACCGAGTTTGATCCTTTAGCCCGTTCGGTCCGCCAAATTCTTCGCCAACAGTACGGCTTTCCCGCGAAAGGGAATTTCGGAATTCCCGCCGTCTGGAGCCCCGAGCCGCCGATCATGCCGGTCGAACTGAAGTACGACAACGGCAAGGGCTTCAAATGCGTTTGCCCGCAAGGCGATAACCAGTTCTTCCAGTGCGATAACCGGAACATCATCATGGGCTCTGCGGGTTTCGTGACGTCGTCGTTCGGAATGGCTGCCGCCTCTTACGTGGTCCGCACCTTGATTGGTCGAATGAATGTCTCGGCTGAACTTTAGACTCGAAAAAACCGCCGAGAATTCGCAGGCCCGTGCCGCGACGTTCAAGACCGGTCATAACGAAGTCCAGACGCCGCTCTTCATGCCGGTCGGCACGATTGCGACCGTGCGCGCGCAGAAGACCGAGACGCTTCACGACTCCGGCTCCCAAATTCTGCTGGCGAATACCTACCACCTCATCCAGCGCCCGGGACTCGACGTGCTCGAGCACTTCGGTGGGATCCACGCGTTCAT
>JBBQMV010000173.1:0-6087 GCA_038329315.1 Bdellovibrionia bacterium
CCAGCGAGATCGCGTTGTTCCCGAGTCGCGAGGTCGATGGATTATAAAGCCAACTCCACTCCATGTTCGCTGCCGCACCATGGAGATAGGCCGTCGTCGTGTTCAAGGGCGTCGTCGTTTTCCCGAAGTTAAAATTCCCACCTAAGAAGAAAGCGATATCCGGTGTGATTTCGTATCCAGTGACGAGCCCCGGCTGCCAGCGTTTCGTCCACTCGTCCGGATTCGATTCGTCGAAGTGGTGGGCATTAAAGGTGTTGTAGTCGACGAATGCCGAAGCCATGAACGTCGGATATTCGACGAGCGGAACCTTCGCGCGAAAGTTCCACTGCTGATTAATCGTGCGAATCACGTCCGTAGAAATTTCAAACGAATCGAAGACTCCGTACGCGAAGCTCGTTCCGAAAACGTACGAACCGCGCGGGATATTAAACGGGCTCGGCAGCATATGGGTATACGGGAACGCCGCGTTTACTTCCTCGCTGCGGGATTCTTCGGGCTCCGCCGCCGGCGACGACTTCGCACCTTTTACCTTTTTTCCTGCGGCCTTTTGCGGGGTAATCGTTTCGGTCTCCATCGCCGGTGGCGGCGGAATATATTTCGGGGCCGCCTTCGGCGCTTCGTCGGGTTTCGGGGCCGCGACTTTCGCGTGCGCCTTCACCGCTTCTCTCTTCTTCGGCGCGGGAGCTGCCGGTGGGTAATCTTTTTCGTTTTCGGATTCGTTCTCCGCGACTTTTTTCGTGCGAAGGCGCGCGCGAAGGGCTTCGAACTCGGTGTCGACGGACGGATCGGTAGGTGCGACGACGATTTCTGGGGCAGAAGTCACCTCCGCTGGCGCGGATTGCTCGGCATCTTCTTTCATCATTCGCGCGTAATCTTCGGCAGACATCTCCGTCGCTGGCTTTCCGAAGACTTGGACTCGAGAGTCCGTTTCACCCTCGATCGGTTCAGATTCGGCCGCCGCTTCGGCGACCTTCGGCTTCGGGGCCGCCTTCGGGTAGATACTCTTCTTCTTCGCCGGGCGCGCCGACTCGTTGTATTCCCAGCCGGCTTGGGCGGACCGCATACCCAAGTCGCTCACCTTCTCATTGAAGACCGCGCCGAGGACGAACCAGAGCAATAGCGTCATTTTAAACGTTCCCCTTAACCATTTCCATCCATTGTCAATTTCTCCGCGAGATCGGTCAAGGGTTCATGGTAAGGTCCTCCTCGAATGACCACTACTAATAGTTCCCTTCGCGCCGAAAAGCTTCGGAATGTCTGCATCATCGCCCACGTCGACCATGGCAAAACCACGCTCGTCGACCACCTTTTACGTCAGGCTGGCACGTTTCAAAGCCACCAGAAACTCGATGACCGAGTCATGGACTCCGGCGATCTCGAACGCGAACGTGGAATCACGATTCTCGCGAAGAACACATCGGTTCGCATCGGCGACCTGAAAATTAACATCGTCGATACGCCAGGCCACGCCGACTTCGGCGGAGAAGTCGAACGGATCATGGGAATGGTCGACGGATGCCTCCTGCTCGTCGACGCCGCGGAAGGTCCACTTCCTCAGACGCGTTTCGTGCTGAAAAAGGCACTCGCGCAAGGCAAGAACATGATTCTCGTCATCAACAAGGTCGACCGCCCCGACGCTCGCGTCGACGAAGTCGTGAATATGACTTACGACCTTTTCTTCGATCTCGGCGCGACCGAAGAGCAAATCGAATTCCCGATCATCTACGCTTGCGCACGCGCGGGCTGGTGCACGACCGTACGCGCGGACATCGACGCGATGGTCGCCGGTGAAAAGAAGGGGAATCTCATCCCCCTCTTCGACCAAATCACGAAGACCGTTCTTCCGCCGCTGCTGAACGAAGGTTCGGACTTCCAAATGCTGATCTCGAACCTTTCGTACTCCGACTACGTCGGACGTCTCGCGATCGGGCGGATCACGTCGGGCAAAGTGAAGCGGAACCAACGCATTCTTCGCCGCGCGGAAAATAAGGACTACAGCTTCAATGCGACCCGCCTCTATACCTACGAAGGTCTGAAGATGGCCGAAGTCGAAGAGCTCTTTCCGGGCGACATCGGCGTTATCGCCGGCTCGGAAGAAATCGAAATCGGTGACACGGTCACCGCCGACGATAAGACTGCGGCCCTCCCGCGGATCGTCGTCGAAAAGCCGACCCTCGGAATGATTTTCTCGGTGAATACTTCGCCACTCTCTGGAAAAGAAGGCGAAGCGATCCAGTCTCGGAAATTCCGGGAACGTCTCCTGAAGGAAGTGCGTACGAACGTCGCGCTTCGCTTCGAAGAAACGGCCCAGAACGATCAGTTCCGCGTCCTCGGCCGCGGCGAACTTCAGTTCGCGATTCTGATCGAACAAATGCGCCGCGAAGGGTTCGAATTCATGATCGGCAAGCCGACGGTTCTCTACGGTACCGACGAAGCCGGAAACCGTACCGAACCGATGGAACGCGCCGTTCTCGACATGCCGGACACGGCCGTCGGCGACGTGACTTCGATGTTCCAATCCCGGAAAGGGATTCTCACGAAGTACGAAGGCGGCGGGGCTTCCGAATCCGGAGCCGGTCGTGTTCGTCTCGAGTTCGACATCCCGACGCGCGGACTTCTCGGAATTCGTTCCCGGTTCCTCACTGCCACTCGTGGTGAAGGCCTTTTTTCCACCTACATCCTTCACTACGGCCCTTACCAAGGAATGCTTGCCCATCGGAATAACGGCGCGATGATCTCCGACCGCGGCGGCGAAACCGTCGAATACGGTCTCATGGGTCTCGAAGAGCGCGGCGTGATGTTTATGGGACCGGGCGTGCCGGTTTACGAAGGCATGATCATCGGCGAACACGCGAAAGATAACGACCTGAACGTGAATCCTTGCCGTGAAAAGAAGCTGACGAACATTCGTTCGGCCGGCGCCGAATTCCTGGTCACTCTGGCCGGTATTCGAAAGATGTCACTCGAGCAATGTATCGAGTGGATCGACGAAGACGAGTGGATCGAAGTCACTCCGAAGTCGATTCGCCTCCGGAAGAAAGTTCTTCCCGTCGGTCAGCGCTCGGTTAAGCGTGAAGAACGCATGCAATGACGGATTTCAATAAGATGGTCGGAAACGTCATGCTCGGCATAGGCGCGCTGATGACCATCGGGTTGTTCTTCTTCTTTCGCTGGCTCCTCCGCCAAGTTCGTAAAGAAGCGGCAATGGTCGCGAAGAATGAATCCGAAAAGCCTGCGGAACCCCCGAAGACCTAATCTCGGATATATTCGAGTACGGACTCGGGGCGTTATGCGCGCTGCGTTACTTCGTTAGACTTTCCTTCATTCTGGCTTGGACAGGGCGAATCCTCCGAGATAAACCCCGTTTATGGCAAATTCTGGAAGTCCTAAACCCCTCGCGGTCGCGCTGCTATTGGCTCTCGTTCTGACCGCGTGGTGCCTCGCCTCGAACTCGGTCGAAGCGACCGCTTCTCACGACACCGTCGTCTCGACTGACCAACCATAGTTCCGGTTGAAACTTTCCTCCCCGCCGGGCCGTAATACGAATATGCCCCGCGCCCGAATTCTCGCCATCGGAACCGAACTCACTCAAGGACAGATCACGAACCGAAACGCGGTTTGGATTTCCGAACGTCTCACGAATCTCGGAATCGAAGTCACCGCACACGTGACCGTTCCCGACGATCACGCACTCATCCGCGCGGCCCTCGACGAAGCGGCGGCCGCGAGCGAGATCCTTTTCGTCACCGGCGGTCTCGGGCCGACGACCGACGACTTTACCCGCGATGTTCTCGCGGCGTGGATCGGCTCCGAACTTCGATTCCATGAAGCCTCCTGGACGAAGATCGTCCGGCGACTCAGCGAGCGCGGCATCGAAGTCGCGCCGAGTAACCGGATCCAATGCTTTTATCCCGACGGCGCGATCATCCTCGAGAACCTCGAGGGCACCGCGGACGGCTTTCGTTTCCGGCGAATCACCGGAGAACACGCGACCGAAGTCGTCGTCCTTCCCGGACCTCCACGTGAAGGCCAATACCTTTGGGAGCGATTCATTGGCACCTGGCTCATCGAAACGTTTCCGGCCGCCGCGCCCGCCGATCTTGAAACTTGGTCGTGTGTCGGCAAGAGCGAATCGAGTCTCGGCGAAGTCGTCGAAGCCGCTGTCGCAGGTTTCGGGGTAACGACGGGGTACCGCGCCTCCGTTCCCTACGTCGAAGTGAAGATCTGGATCCCGAAGGATCTCGCGCGCGAACGCCGACTCGCGCTGCTCGCGCGGCTGAACCAAGAACTCGCGCCGTATTCGGTCGCGCGGAACGGAGAAGACCTTGCCGAGCGACTCCTCGCCACGCTCACGCGTACGACGGGAAATGAAGGACTCACCTTCATCGATCTCGGAAGTGCGGGAAGACTCACCGAACGCCTTCTCGGCGCGCTTCGCAAGGACTTCGGCCGCAACCTTCGTGCGCGTACCGAATTGCTCAGCCGACTACCGGCCGCGGGCTCGCCCGAAGCCGGGCCGGAAGGACTGCCGGAAACCCTGAATGAGTGGATTTTCGCGCTCTATCCGGACGGCGCGGTCGCCCTCGTCGGGCCGAAGGGTCGGCGCGCACAGCCCCTCCCGAATCCGTATCCGAGCCCCGCACTCGCGGACCGACTCGGTGGATACCGCGGTGAGATGGCACTCAAGGTTTGGAACGAAATGCTCCTTAGCTTCGAACATGGGTGAGGCGTACGGCATTCACTGGTTTCGGCGGGACCTCCGAATCACCGGGAACCCGGCCCTCGAGCGGAATCTTTTTCTCCATCCGGGGCGCGTCCTCGGCCTCTTCTGCTTCGATAGCGCGTTTCTCGCGCGGCCCGATTTTTCGGCGAACCGTTTTCTCTTTTTCCTCCGCACTCTCGAAAACCTCCGTGCGGAAATGCAGGAACGTGGGGGCGATCTTCTTTTCTTGGACGTCGGGCCGAAAGACGCGTTTCCTGCGCTTCTCGGCGCGCTTCGCACGGTAAAAGGATATGGACTTCCGAAGGCCGTGTCTTGGAACCGCGATTACGAACCGTTTGCCCGCGAGCGAGATTTCACACTCCAAACCCTCCTCGAAGGCGACTTCGGGGTCGAAACCCTTACCGAACGCGATCACCTCCTCATCGAACCGACCGAACTCTCGAAGGGCGACGCGAAAATTCCGGGTGGCGGGTTTTATCAGGTCTACACCCCGTTTAAAAACCGCTGGCTAAACCTCTTCCAAAGCTCGGACCTCAACACGCGTATGCGCGAAGTCGCGCGCGGATTGAAGTCGGGTCCGGCGGAGTTCTCGCTCGTATGGCCGAAGCATTCGAAAGTCTTTCCGTTCGTAAAGGCCGGCGTGCTCGAAGAGTACCTCGCCGAAACTCAGAAGCGGGTTTCGCCCGAGATCGCCGCGAACGGCCCGAAGCCGGGCCACGCGGCCGCGAAGGAGATTCTCCGTGGGTTTCGCGACGACTGGCTCACGAGCTACGATACGGACCGGGATATTCCGAGCCGGCCGGGCACCTCGAAAATGTCGGTCTACCTGAAAAACGGATCGATCACGGTTCCGCAGATCATCGCACTTCTGAAACTCACTCCCGATTCGCCGGACCTGAAATACTTCCAGGAACTCATCTGGCGGGAATTTTACTACCACATCCTTTACCACCGGCCCGACGTCGAACACCAAGCGTTCCTCGAAAAGTACCGGGAGCTCCCGTGGGGAAATAACCGGAAGTGGTTTCGCGCCTGGTGCGAGGGTCGCACCGGCTATCCGATCGTCGACGCCGGGATGCGCCAGCTGAACGCGACTGGCTGGATGCATAACCGCGTCCGAATGGTCGTGGCGAGCTTCCTCACGAAAGATCTCCTGATCGATTACCGCTGGGGCGAAAAGTACTTCATGGAGAGACTCGTCGACGGCGACCTCGCACCGAACAACGGGGGCTGGCAATGGGCCGCTTCGACTGGGTGCGACCCTCAACCCTACTTCCGGATCTTCAACCCGACATCCCAAGGTGAAAAATTCGATCCGGACGGGAAATACGTTCGACGCTGGGTGCCCGAACTGGCGGATCGGC
>JBBQMV010000174.1:0-6068 GCA_038329315.1 Bdellovibrionia bacterium
CGAGGAGCGGCCGCACTTCGACTCCGTGGCGCGGGAGTATTCCGCCGCCAAGTTTTTCGAACGCCCCGGTGAAGAGACGCCAGAGTCGAGTCTCGGCTTGATCATCCGCGGAGTGTGCGGTGAAAACCGGCGCGCCCCCCCGACGGTCACTTTCCTTCTGGAAAACCGCTTTTCGCAGTCCTCGCGCATGAGCTTCCCACGACTCTCCCAAGGCCGGCTTTTCCTGGAGGTTCTGCGCGACGAACGCGATTCCGAGTTTTTTCGCCAGGCGCCGGACGAAGGCTTCGTCACCGTCGCTCTCCTCGCCCCGCCAGCCGTGATTCACATGAAGAAGCGTGATCTCCGCCCCCACCCGCCGGCCATACCGAGCGAGGAGAACCGCGAGGGCGACCGAGTCGGCGCCACCCGAACAAGCGCAAAGGATATGCGAAGCTAAGGGAAGATCGAAACCGGCCTTTCGCACGGCTTTCACGAGTCTGCGCGCGAGCTGACCGCCCACTTCCCCCGGCACCGGGTATTTCACCGAGTGCGTCGGGCGCTTCTTCTTACGCTTGACCGTTCCGTTTGGATTTCGATGTTGCACAGCCCCCCGAGCTTAGGTAATTCCATGTCTCTCTTCAACCGCTCGTTCGTTTCTTGTGTGGCTCGGTAGCTCAGTTGGTGAGAGCACCGGATTCATAACCCGGGGGTCGGCAGTTCGACTCTGCCCCGAGCCACCACTTAATAATCTAAAACAAATCCAAAAATAGATGGATGTTGGCGTTCGGCCAAAAGTCTGGCCGCGTGATTTAGAGGATTCAGTCTCCGGGCGTCTGGAAGTTGACGCTACTTTCGCGCTTCGCCCAACGGCTCCCTCCTCAAGCGCCTCATTGGCGCGACCGATAAAGAAGGAGTGGATTGAGGGAATTGCCACATCTCATTAGCCCAGAATGAAGCGCGGAAAAATGAATAAAAAACTTCGATATATCCTGGCCACTTCGATTTCGGTTCTCGCGATGAGCTCCGAAATCATCTCAAATGCGGTAGCGGGACCCACGGAAATCGATGAGGCCGCAAAAACTCTTCGTCGCTTCCTTCCGCTGAACACGAGCACCGCTGCGGGGCAGGGCTATAATATTGGACAGTTCGTCGATGATTTTGGCGCAAAACCATTCTTGGCAAAAATTTATCTCGGAGTCCCAGTGACGAAAGGCGAATTAGAGGACGCCATTTTCGAAATCGAAGGACGTACGAACGAGAGCATGGGGTTCAGCATGAGGTCCGGAACACCTGAGATCGAAATTGTGAGTGATCTCAAGGTTGCCCCTCATATTCAAATCTGGCGAAGGCGGGGAAGCTGGGGAGTGGGATCGCGATCGGGCTATGTCGATGTGACCTTGATGCTCGATCTAAAAAACTTCCAAATGCTCGAGATCACCCCTCAAGAAATGGAGCGTGTTCCTGGCGTGAAGGAGTTACTCGTAAACAAAGTCGTCCCGACCTACCTGAGCCTAATGTCTGCAGGAGGCGAAGCAAGTCCGACTCGAGAAATTTCTCTTAAAGAGGTGTCGGAGTCTCTCTTTGGGAGCACTAAGAAAGTGTACCTCTCCGAAGATTATCTTTCGGCGGTCATGAAGGCGACCAATCAGGCCGAGGAAGAAGTCATGGGACTAAAGAAAGTCTTGGTCACATCTTGGCTAGCCAAAGCTACCGGTCAGGGCGGAGTCGTGACTGAAGAATCCTTCGATCAAGCATTCGCCACCGTTTATAAAAAGGCGGAGAAAAATATCTTCTTCCCTGTCCCCCCCTCGGACCACTACGTGAAAAAATATGCATGTCCGTCGCTTCTTAATCGAGGAAAATCAATAATCCCATCGTGGTTCACGGGAATTTTTTCGGCCACTCATTAGAATTAAAATCCTTCCGGAGCCCTTCCGCATCCAAGTCGTCGTTCGTTCGACGACCACGGTCCATTTGATTTGACTTACCTTCTCCGCGTCGGGTTGGTGCATGAAAATGGGCTAATCCGCCCCAAAAAGCCACGGCACGGCTCTCGCTAGGAATACCCGTGAGAAAGGAATCTCATCCTATGCCGATCCGTTTTGCCGTAACCCTGATCATCTCCCTCCTCCTCCTCGGAGCCTCCTACGCCTTCGCTGATGGAATGCTAAACGACGCAAGCCGAACCCGCTCCCTCGGAGGGGTCGGAAATTACTTATTCCAGTCGCTCGGACCCCTTCCCGCGCCGATGCCCGAAAATCGGGACGCGACTACGAGCGAAAACCTCTTCGAGAATCAGTCTGCATTTCCAGAGTTCGAGGAACTTTCGATACGTCAGTCTTCCGCAGTCGCGCCGGTCCAAGCGGTGACGTTCTCGAGCGGATCCGCGCGCGTTTCACTCCAAGAAAAAAGTCGGCTCGATGGCATCGCCGAGACGCTCAAATCCGATCCGGAGCTGAATGCGAAAATCACCGGTTTTGCCGACAATCGCGGCTCGGCTGAAAAAAACAAAGTCCTCGGCAAAGCGCGCGCTAAAGCCGTTTACGAAGGCCTCCGGAATCGCGGCGTATCCCAAGCCCAACTTTCCTATAAAACGATGGGCGAAAGCGAACCCGCCTCGGATAACGACACTGCGGAAGGCCGAGCCCAAAACCGCCGCGCCGAGGTCCAGTTCCAATAAACTCAACCTATACTTGACTGTTTTAGTTCGAATTCGAGCTGTTTGTTAGATTTTGGTGGGGCGCATCATGGCGTTCTTGCTTCCACAATCCTAGTCCGGTAAACCCCTGAACAATTGCCCGCGCAATCTTCAAGGGGACCTATGAAACACACAAAAATCGGACCTGTCTTCGCCCTCAGCGTGAGCGCTTTCGCGATCAGCGGAATCAGCCTCGCCGCACCGACCTCCAAGAAAATCAAAGCCACACCAGAAGCGACCGTCGCGTCTTATCAAAACGACGCTTCGAGCGCCCAAACGCTCCAACCTGCGCTTACCGCCGGCGTGAGCACGAAGACCGACAACACCGCTTCGATCTCGTCGCCACTCGACAGGGTCTACATGGGATTGACCAGTGCGTTCCACGGTGCGCCGATCAAGAACATCGGATCCGAGTATTCGGTCGACACAAACGGCCGCGAAAAGAGGTCGAACTACAGCACTGTCCTTTTCGATAGCGAAATCGGCGCTGGTTACCGCATCACGAAGTCGATCGGCGCTGGCCTGGTCGTTCCGTTCCTCGCCGCTCCCGTCCGCAACCAAGGATTCACTCTTGGCGACGTCGGAGTGAAAGCGTTCGACTCGAGGCTGATTTCTAACGGCGGTCTTCGCGTTAAAGGGAACTTCATTATCCAGGCCCCGACCAGCGACTCTTCCCGAGCTCGCAGTATGTCGTATGGCCTGAAGACGACGCCAGAAGTTCACTACAACCTCGCCCACTCGAACTTTGAACTCGGCGCCTATACCGAATTCAAGGACTACATCGGCGTGACGAAGGATAAGACCTTCAAGATGTGGTACCTCCCGTACGCGGCGTACAAGCTGAACGACAGGTTCTCCCTAAACGTCGGCTACGAAATGGAATACCACCACAACGTCGGCCAAAAGGGCCTCGGGTTCGACACCTACATGACCGATATCCAACCCGGCGTCGTCATCGTCGTTGCCAAGGGCGTGATTATCAACCCCTACGTTCAACTCTTCACCATGAAGAGCGTGGACTTCGATCACGCGGCGGTTGGCGCTTTCATGAGCGCAAACATCCTCTAAGTCCTCTGTTCTCAGTTATAAAGATCGCCGCCGCAAGAGGGTCCCCTCTCTTGCGGCGGTTGTCGTTTTAGGAAACAATAAGCCCATGTCTCAAACTCCCTCCGCCGCCGCCCCGACGCTCTCGCTCCGCGCGAAGGTCCTATGGATTGTGGGTATGATCGTGGCTGACCGCTGGACGAAGCTCCTCGCCATCGACCATGTGAAGGACCATGCCCCGCAGATTTTCTTCGGAGACCTCTTTCGGATGGAATATGCGGAGAACCCAGGCGCGTTTCTCAGTCTGGGCGCTTCCCTCTCCGCGGATACTCGCTTCTGGGTTTTCGCCGTTGCCGTCGGAGCGTTCCTCGCCGGTGCATCCGTCGCCCTTTTCCGCCAAGACGTGCTGAAGTTTAATTCGATCGGACATAGTCGAGAAGGCCCGCACCCCGTCGATCGTTGGACGTGTTTTTCGCTCTCCATCATTATCGGCGGAGGTATCGGAAATCTAATCGACCGCACGACACGCCCGAATCACGGCGTCGTCGACTTTTTAAATGTCGGGATCGGAAACTTCCGCACGGGCATCTTTAACGTCGCCGATATGGCGATCATGCTCGGCGTGATCATCCTCGCTTGGCAAAGCTTCCGCGGCGGCTCCGCAAAGCCTTCCACTAAAGTCGTCGCTTAAGCGCCGAACTTAATTCCCAGTAGCGGATCGGTTTGGGCTGCCCGGATTGATGGGTAAACCGACGCACAAAGCACGATCACGATCGCCGAGATCGCGATAAGCGCGTAGTACTGAGGGAGAAAGCTGACCGGTAAGGTGCGGTCGAAATAAACGTCGGGCAGCTGCACGAACTGGGTTTTCTTGAGAATGTAGCAAATCGCAAATCCAAGCCCCATCCCGCCGACTGTCCCGACCCCGCCGATGAGGAGCCCTTCGGAAAGAAAGACTGCCCCGATTTCCGAATCGCGTGCGCCCATCGCCTTCATGATCGCGATCTCGCGCTTCTTCTCGAGAACCATAAGCGTGAGCGTCGTTACGATATTGAAGCTCGCGACGATCACGATAAAAACCAAGCTGATGAACATCGCTAGCCGTTCGAGTCTGAGCGAAGCGAAAAGATGGGCATTCAAATCCATCCAATCTCGAACAAGAAACGGTCCGTCCTTTTTGGAAAGCGTAGACTTCAGGTCTTCGGCTTTTTTAAAGTCGTTCAGCACGACTTCCCACTGCGAAACGACGCCGGCTTTTCGAAGAAAACTCCGCACAGAACTCATCTCGGCGAATACCGTATGGAGTTCCTGCTCCGGAGCGCCCGAGTGATAAACCCCGGCGACGAGAAACCGCTTCAAACGGGGAATCGTCGAAAGCGGACCATCGGTTTCCGTCGGCGAAATCAGCGTCGTGATCTCGCCCGGAATGAGGTCCATTTCGTCGGCCAGGCTTTGGCCGAGATAAATCTTTGAAAGCCCGCCGAGTTCGGATCCGAGATCCGGAAGCCCGAGCGGCGAATTCGCCGATTCGGTCATCGTTTTTGAAAGATTCGCGAGTTGAGCGCTTTCCACGCCCTTCACGATCACTCCGCTGACCTTGCGGCCGCCACGCAGAATGGCTTCCGTTTGGAGAACCGGATTCACTTCGTGGACCTCGGGTGAAGCCCGAAGTGCCTTCGCAATTTCGGTCGCTTCGAAGCTTGCGCCTGAGACTCGTCCGCCGTCGAAACCTACCGCTTCGGGCTTGGGGGTGATGAGAAGATGCAGGTCCTGGTTCATCAGTCGTTTCCGCATCTCGACTTCGAATCCGTCCATGACGGAAAGAACGACGACGAGCGCGGTGACTCCCAGTCCGACCCCGACCATCGAGATCAGAGTGATGAAGCTGAGAAACGTGCTATTTTTCTTCGACTTCAGGTAACGCAAGCCGACCCAACTCGTCCAAGGCTTCCGAAAAAGACAGGCGAAGGTTTCGCGCACTAATCCGGAGGTCTTGCGACGAGCGGTCATTTACCGATTAGACCGAGTCTTTGTAGAAGGTCGTCCCCTTCTCCGCCATTTGGAGGAGACGAGGCGCTGGTTCGTACCGTGCGCCGAACCGTGCGTGGTACTTCTTCAGTTTTTCGACGATCGCTTTCGCGCCGAGCGAATCGGCGTAACGAAGGAGCCCACCACGGAACGGCGGGAAGCCGGTCCCCATGATCATCCCGAGATCGACTTCAGCCGGCGTTTCGACGATCGCGTCGTCGAGGCATCGCGATGCGTCGGTGATCATCGGCAGGATCCAGCGGTCGATGATTTCTTCTTTCGAGATCTTTCCCTTTTGCGGCTGCACGCCGAGAATCGT
>JBBQMV010000175.1:0-6063 GCA_038329315.1 Bdellovibrionia bacterium
ACTCCCCCCCATGAGGGCCGCGAGAACGCCGAGGGCGAAAGCGGCCATGCTTCCGGCAAGAATCGCCGTCCCTGCGCCGATCGCGGTGGCGAAAACCGGGAGGACTGCGAAACACGGGGAAAATCCGAGACTGAACAAAAACACGTACGGCGCTTTTCCCGCCGAACGCGGATCCGGGCCGTGGTGTTCGTGGCCGTGACAATGGCGGTGATTGAACCTGGAATAGATCGCGTAGAGGACGCCGAATGCGATCAGGATGTAGCCCGCGTTCTCCTCGACCTCATGGAGATGGGGACCGAAAAACGATTTTCCGATGACAAGGCCGACGAAGCCTAAGCCCACCGAAACGAAGATATGTCCGCTAGCTGCGACGAAGGAGCCGAACGCCGCTTGAGCATGGTTCCACTTCCGCGCCTTCACCATGAGCACCACGGGCAGCCAGTGCCCGGGCGAGAGCGAATGAACGAAGCCGACGAAAGCGGCGGAAAAGATCAGGGGCAGGGCCAACATCACGTGGCCCATCGTTTACGCCTTACGGGCGATAATTCAAAGCACAAGTCGAACGTTCATCGTCATTCCGACGAAGGTCTTCGCGGATGTCGGATGGATTCACGTAGGGGTACATCACGGCTTCCTTATAGGAAGGGTCGGTGCCTGGCTTCGAGCAGCCGGCGAATCCTGGAATTCCGGAGTTCGAGGCGTCGCAGCTGTGATCGAGGCCGATCGCGTGGCCGAGTTCATGGAGGATCACGTTTTCGAAAATCTGGGGGATGGACGCCATGTTTGGCGTGTTCAGAAGGACGACTTGCTTTTGGTTGTAGCCGACGCCGTTTCCGCAGCGGATGGTGACGCCCGGGTTATTGTTCGAGAAACCGAGGGTCGACCAGGTCGACTGGCTCGTGATTTTCACGATCGAGAAGGCGCCTTGGGCGCCTGGGAAGCCACAATCATCGCTGGTAGTCGGAACGGAGGTCGCAGAGACGGCTAGGACCAGTGGGCGGAAAAGGTCATGGCCGACGGAGGCGCGGCCCTGAGCGTTCCAGGTCGAGATCGCGCTTTCGATCTTGGTGACTTCTTCGTTCGAGAAGGCCGAGTCGATGGAGACCGTCTGAATGCCCGTGGCGTCCATCGGGGTCATGTAGGAGGCGTACTGGTCGGAGGAACCGCAGGAGAGGCCTTCGAACTTCTTTTCGACGCCCTTCTTGCCGCAGCCCGTACCGAAGGCGGCCAAAAGGACTAAAGCCGTAAACCCCGTATAAAACATCTTACCCATAAATAGAGTCTGCAATACCTGACTAAATGTGTCAAGTAAGACACACCCCACTTTGAGATTTATATTCTTTTGACATTTCAAGCCCTTAGCCATAAATCCGGACCATGAGCACTCCCTACCGGTTCCAAGGCAAGATCAAGATCTACTCCGACGGCGCGGACCGCGCCTCGATGCTCGAGATGAACGCCAACCCGAAAATCACGGGCATCACGACGAACCCGTCCTTGATGAAGAAGGCTGGGATTACCGATTACCGCGGGTTCTGTAAAGACATCCTCACCCAGGTCACCGAAAAGCCGATTTCCTTCGAAGTCTTCGCGGACGACCTCGGCGAGATGAAGCGCCAAGCGCTCGAGATTAAAACGTGGGGTGAGAACGTGTTCGTGAAAATCCCGATCACGAATTCGAAGGGCGAATCCTGCCTCCCCCTCGTGAAGGAACTCTCGCACGCCGGCGTGAAGTTAAACGTCACGGCCCTCTTCACGATCGAACAAGTGAGGGGCACCTGCGACGCCGTGAAGGGTGGCGCTCCGACCATCGTTTCCGTTTTCGCGGGCCGCCTCGCCGATACAGGCGTGGACCCGATGCCGCTCATGCGCGAGTCTCTGAAGCTTTGCCAGGCCGCGGGCAAAGATGTCGAGCTCCTCTGGGCTTCTACGCGCGAAGTTTATAATATCGTGCAAGCCGAAGAGACGGGTTGCCACATCATCACCGCTCCCGCCGACATCATTAAGAAAATGTCCGGTTTCGGTAAGACGGCCGTCGAGATGAGTCTCGATACGGTGAGGACGTTTAAAGCCGACTCCGAAGCGGCTGGGTTTAAACTCTAAATCAGCGGCGCAGCCGAGCACGGGGACCACGATGGATTCGCGACTGGAGTCGAGATCCTTTAGTGGTGCTTGAATATACAGACTCTCAAGGTGTTTGACGCATATAGTCGAGCATGGTATTCCTCCCGTCATGTTGAAACCAGGCCTCTTTTTGGCCCACTCCATCCTCGCCGCTCTTCCTACCCCCACTCCGGTTACGGTCGATGCGGACGCGTGCAAAACGGCGGTGCTCCAGCTTCTCGCCGACCGCGTTCCACTCGAACGCCAAGTCTGGGAACTCATCACGCCGGCGAGCCAAGCCGAGCTCACTCCGCTTTTTAAGTGTGATGAAAAGGGAGCCGCCACCGTTCTCGACACCATTACGTTTGCCCACGAGTCGATCCACAAAATCGACGCCGATCATTCGGACACCTTCGCGACGCCGATGCGCGCGTATCGACTCCTTTCGGGAGAATGGATCACGGTCGTCCCGAACGAAGACGACTACACCCTGGCACACGCGCGTGGCCAGGCGCTGAAGTCGATGTCCGTAAGTGACCGCACCGACGACGGTTTCGTGAAAGTTTATCTTTACGACCTCGGCGTCCAAGATTTCTTCTCGATCCTCGACGAAATGAACGCGTACGCGCACCAGCTGAAAACGGCGATGGCGCTTCCTGCGTACAGCGGCACTTCGGAACAACGCGATGGCGCGGCCGCGATGGTGGTTTTTTCGCTTCGTTACTTGCAGTCGATGCAGAAACAGGACCCGGACTATTACGCCTCTCGCATTTTTGCGCCGGAAGGCGATTACGCCTCGCTCATGCGAAATCTCATCACCCAAGTTTACACCACCATCAACGAATCTTGCGCCATTACGAATCTCGGCATGCGAGACAAGCAGTGGTTCACCGCCCTCACTACGCCCGCTTCGAAGGTCCAGCTGACGAAACTCTTCGGAGCAGATAAACTCCCGGTGATCGACCCGGCCTGCGTGAAGACCGCTCACCTGATGCCGATCAAGAATCCCAAGACTATTCCGATCACGTTTCCGGAAAAGCCAATCGATCCATCCGTCGGAAATCCATCGGTCACCCAGGTCGAGACGACCTACCAGCGTCTCGTTGTCGAGCTTCCAAATTTCCCAGCGAACGACCCGGCGAAACCGACGATCGAAGTCCGCTGCGACCGGATCGATGATCTCCATTTCCAAACCTCGTTCGTTTGGAATGGTGAAACCGTCGTGCTCGTCCGCGGACTGAACGCAGCCGACGATTACGCGATGTGGGGCACGAAAAAGATGACCCGCGACGAACTCCGGAACCTCGAAAACCAGGACCAGCCCCTCGTAAGGCGCCTGAATAACGCGCACTACACGATCGGGAAACCCTGAGCCTCGAAATGGAGTGCGCCCCTAGCGCTTCGCCCGCTACTCGCGCTAGACTATTCGGATGCGGAAAGCTTTCTTTCTCACCAGCGGCCGCCCGGTTCCTATCGTAGGAGCCCGCCGCATTCGCGACGCCCAAATCATCACCCTCCTCGCGCAGCGCCTGCCGGTGGAAGTCCTCTGCGTCTCGGACCAAAACGACACCCCTTCGATTCAAGCCTCCGTCGAAGCGGCCTTCGGAAAAAACGTTTCCGTTTCGTGTCATCCTCTCGATCTCGGAAATCCGATTCTCGCGTCGTTCGATCTCATGCGACCCCACTTCGCTAAAGGCTATTCCCATAGCATCGAAGCGACTCTCCGATCAAAGGCCCAGCCGGGTGACCTCGTCTGGCTTTCGCGTCTCCGCATGGGAAAATACCTGGGACTTGCGCGCAAACTCGGGTGCTTCTCGATTCTCGACGAACACCAAATCGAGAGCGATCTCCTTTTCGATAATGCATTCACCAAAATGCGTTTCTGGCATCAAGGAGTAACCGCGGCCCAGTGCGCGCTCTACGAGAAAAAATTAAGCTACGCGGCCGACCTCGTCGTGACCGCCTCGCCGATCGATGCGTCACGAATGGAAAAACTGGCGCCGAACTCGAAGTGCCAGGTTCTTCCCTACGCGCTCGACACTAAAATCTACGCGGTTCCACCGGATCCGAATCGGACCCGAGTGGCCGGAAGCCTCCGACTTTCGTTCATCGCCGATCTCGACTATCGCCCGAACATCCACGCGCTCGAGTGGATTCGCGACGAGCTCCTTCCGCGTGTCGTCGGCGCGTTCCGGGATGAAAAACCGATATTCCAAGTCCACTGCCAGGCGCCGGACATCGACCTTCTCGCTAAACGCTTTCCTGAATTTGTTTTCCGCGGATACACGCGAAACGAAGAGTTGATCGAGCAGCTTCGCGACTCGGTCGCCGCCATTTTCCCGCTTCGTTACGGACGCGGAAATCGGATCCACATTCTCGAGGCGATCGCCGCAGGAATTCCGGTGGTCACCACCGGTCGGGGCGCCGACGGACTCTCGCTGAAGCCGCTCGCCGATGTGTGCATCGCCGAGCGCCCGGACGAATTCGCGTCGCTGGTGATGCGGATCGCCCGCGATTCGAACTTCCGAAATGGGCTCGTCGAACACGGACGTCGCACGGTTCAGTCGCGCTTCGACTGGGCCCAGTCTACGCCCGCGATGGATTCGATTTTCGAAAAGCTCGGAATCGCATCCAGAACATGAGTCCGTAGAGGACGGCGAAAACCGCTACGCCGACGACGATCCAAATCACTTTCGCCTTCATCACGGTGATGAGCTGCTCCGGTGACTGAAGGAGTTCGGGCGAGCTTCCGATGACGTCGCGACCGAACCACGAGAGAATAAAACACCAGATTCCAGAGCCCGCGACCGTCGCGACTGCGAAGGCGCCGTACGGCATCCGGAAAAGTCCGGCCGGAATCCCGATCAGGTGGCGAATCACGGGTAATAGGCGCGCGATAAAAATACCGACGACGCCGTGGGTCTGGACCCACGCCTCGCCTTGCTTGAGCTTTTCATCCGAGAGGAGAAAATACTTTCCGTACCGTTTACTCAGGTGATGCACGACGGGAATGCCGAGCGCGCGTGAACCGAAGTACATCACGCTTGCCCCGAAGAAACTGCCCGCAGTACCGACGAGAATCACGCCCCAGAAATCCATGCGACCTTGGGCGGCCCAAAACGCGGCGGGCGCCATCACGATCTCCGAAGGTACGGGAAGAATCGAACTCTCCATCGCCATCAGTATGAAGACGCCGAGGTAACCCCAGTGTTCCACCCATTGGAACCAGATCACGAGCCATTCATGAAGCATCGATCAGACGTCCTTCGAACCAGGATCTTTCGGATCCTTCGGGAGCGCGTCGTCGTGCCCTTTTCCTTCGAGCCCCTTCTTGAAGGCGTGCATGCCTTTACCCAGAGCAGAGCCGAGTTCTGGAAGCCGGCGGGCGTTCAGAAGAAGCACGATGAAGAGGACAATGAGTAAATGCCCTAAACTGAAGCCAAACATAGGACCCCCAAGCGAGATGCTTCTCTTTAAAATGCGCCTATTCGGGACCTTATTCAATATTAACCGTTTGAAAATATAGGTTTTTCTGGCCTCCCTCAAAAAGATCAGGTGTTTCGGAGATTTATAGTTGACCAAACCACTCGGTTATTGGTATAACTCAGACCGTGTAAATGGTGACACACCCTCCGGGGTGCTAGCCGTGTGTGTAAAAAACGTGTCCCTGTGTAAGGAGAATTCCCATGAAATCGTCCCATAAGATCCTCGTCCTTTCGTTGTCTGCCGTCCTCGTCGTCACCGGTTGCGATCGTCGCGGCCGTGCTCCGGTCAAAGCATCCACCGCCGGTGGACCGGCCATCGTTTCTAACGACACGAACGCGAAGCCGCCAGTCCCGGGTTTAACGTCGGCTCCGACCACCCCCTCGACCCCCGAGAAGAAAACTGAAATCTCCGGCATCGAAGCCCAACTCGTGATCGACTCCCGGCTCGTAGGCTGTAAGGACGAAACGATCGACG
>JBBQMV010000176.1:0-6051 GCA_038329315.1 Bdellovibrionia bacterium
AAAAGCATCGATCGTGCCCTTAATTTCCGCGGTGACCGATGGCTCCTTGCCTTCGGGAAACGTAAATGAAAACGACTCTTGGGTGTAAAACAGCTGCCGAATTTTTTGAATGATGAGATTTGCGCGTAGGGGTTTCACGACGAACTGATTCGCTCCGAGGGCTAGAGCGCGTTCGACGACGGTAGCTCCCGAAGAAGAACTCAGAACCAGGACAGGCGTCGCTAGCATCAGCGGATTTTGGGCCCGGTACTTCAAAAAAACGAATCCGTCGTGTTCCGGCATGCTGAGATCTAGAACAATAAGGTCGGCGCGCTTCGCGCCGAATTTTTGGATGGCTACCCGGACGCTTTCGGCTTCGTCGACCTCGCATCCGGCCGTCTCAAGAATTTTTCGCAGAAGAATTCGAAGGGATGCATCATCGTCTACGATTAAAATAGTTTTTCCGGACATTCGCATAAAAGTTATTTCGCGTGGACGACCTTAGGCGCTACCACCCGGTCGGCAAACTCGTATTTCTTAAGGGTCTCGGTCGCGGCGCGAAATCCAGAGCGTACGAGGTCGGAAAGTTTTTTCGGTGAAAGCGAGAAGTGTTCGCCGAAGAACATCTTCGTGTCGTCCGGCGTAGGGTGGATGTAAATCGTATCGACGTCTTTTCGGTGGTGAAGTTCCGCTTCCAAGATTCCGAGGATTCGCCTCGCGTGTTCTTCGGCGAGACCGACCTGCTTACAGTATTTTTCGACCGCGTGGATCGCCGATTTATGGCTCTCTTTATAGTAAATATACTGATTCACCTTTTGCTCGATCACGAGGTAGATCGACTGGATTAGAATCGCGGGAAGGCCGTGGTCTGTAAGCGAACCGATTTCTTTTTGCCAGTGGTAAGGTTGGTGCGTGTAAGAGGCGAACACGAGATCGCAGCCCGCGTCCATCGCGACGTGAGTCGAGAGGGTGTCGCGAATTTCTCCGTCGACATAGTGGGTGTCGCCGCTGCCCGCGGCACCGCCGTGCTTAATCGAATACGGCGAATAGATGAATGGGAGCGAACTCGAAGCGGCGCACGCTTCGGAGATCGAGACGTCGTTATTGTACTGGCAGGTAATGTCGTGCGCGGGGGGAGAGTACGAATACTTTCCGAAGACCACCTTCCGCGAATGGTTCAGCTGAGTCGCGACGATGAAAAGATCGGCCGCGTAATCGACGAAGCGATTCGAAGGCATTACGTCTTCGCGCATGAACTGTTCGACGCCTGCGGTGGTGAACAGTCCCGTGGTCTTGATCCAGCGGAGTTGGAGGATCGATTCGAAATTTCCGCGGATGATTCCGGCCGAGATCGACTTCAGAAGGCCGAGCTGGGAGAGCTGTTCGCGCGCGAGTCCGGGGCGGAGTTTCAGCATCGTCGGATAAGTCAGCTTCGGGAGGATCTTCGGAATCGCGTCCCGAGGGTCGGTCGGCTTCCGGCCGATAAAGCTATTGAAGATGTTCTCGAGCGAATATCCGGCTGCGAGATACGAGCAAATGACGCTACCCGCCGAAGAACCGACGAAAGTCGAAATCTCCATGGGTTCGGTTGGCCGAGGAGAGACTCCGGGGGTCTGGAGGCCGCCCGAAAAACGAAAGCCACGTTCCTGGAGGCCTAATGCGACGCCCAAATGAAACGCGCCTGCCTTTGTTGCACCACCACTACAGACGAAGGCGATTTTCTTTTTCGGCCCGATTTTAGTGCGCTCATCCATAAGTATTAGGCCCTATTTGATTAGAATAGTTGAACTTTCGGGGCCTGGAAATACAATGTTTTCTATGTCGACCACACCCGTCGAAAACGGCTTCTGGATTCCCCTCATGGATTACGCGATGAAGAATGGCGTCAGTCTTTCGACGCTCCGTCGTTACATCAAGGCGGGAAAAATTCCGTACAAGTCCGAACACGGGAAATACTTTATCTTCTCGACCACCGAAGCGCCGCGAACCGCTGAGTCCGAATGGATGCGTCCGTCTCACGATACGCTTCCACTCGAGCCGCGCGTTTCGAAACTCGAGACGGATCTCACGCGCGCTCAAGAAGAGATCTCGGAATTGAAAATGCTAGTGGCGATCTATGAAGAACGACTTTTTCAAAACCTTCCGGCCTCTCTTTGAGCTCCTCGCCGTCGTGGCGATATTCGGAAGCATCTCCCCCGCGGTGGCGAGCCCGGAGCTCGACCGCGCGTACGCGCTCAGCTCGATCGGAATCCTTCGCGCCTGGGATAACGTCGATGGCCTCTTCGGCGATATGGTCACCAAAGCGTTCACTGAACACCTCGCGTCCGAATCGCGCTTTAACGTCCAGGATCTTTCGAAAGCAAACGTCGCGCTGACGTCATCGAAGATGCCGTACGCTAAAGTGATCGAAGATCCCGCGATCCTCGGGCAGCTCGCGAAGACGTTTAAGCTCGATTCGTTCCTCCGTACGAAAGCCTATAAAGAAGGTCCGAACTACCGCTTTACGATTGATTGGGTACACGCCCAGAAACTCGAAATTCTCGCGACGGAGACCGTCGAGATGGAAGAGCCATTCCGCGGCCAGGGCAAACTCGGAACTGAAGAGTTTCGCAAGGCGCTCACGGATGCCCTCGACCGGATGATCGCGAAAGTTCCGTTTAAGGGATCCGTCACCGGCCGTGACCAGACCGCGGTGACCATAAACCTCGGGGCGAATTCGGGAATCAAAAAAGGCGACACCGTCGTCATCGCGACGCTCGACGATGTAAAGTACCATCCGCTTCTGAAGACAGTCGTCGACTGGCGTCTCACGCCGACCGGCAAAGCCACTGTGGACGAAGTCGACGACGGCATCGCCTTCGCGAAAATCGATACCGAAGAATTCGGTCGCCAGATTCAGCGCTTCCAGAAGGTCGTGCAGGTTATTCCCGCCGTCGAAAAGACTCCGATCGAATCCCACTCGCGCGATCTCGAAGCGATGGATAGGAAGGCGCACGAACCGCCCCGTATCGGATTTGTTTCTCCAGGACTTCTGCTGGGAACGACGAGCCGGGATACCCAAACGACGACCGGGAGTGGTCTACTGATCGGTGTGAAGGGCGAAGCCCAGACTTGGCTGACGAGCGAGTTTTTCGCGGATTTAAAGCTCGATTATGGCTCCGCTTCGTATAGCCAGACAAACAGCGCGACCGGTCTCAAGGCGAGCGGTGTAAATATTTCGATGTCCCAGTTCCGTCTCGCGGGCGGATACTTCTACCACGTGACTCCGAACTTCTTCGGCCCGAAAGGCTGGGTAAAGCTCGGTTACCAATCGACATCGTATGGGCTTCCGCTCGATGCGACCGCGGGAACGGGACACGCTTCGTACTCCGGTCTTTTCCTGGGCGTCGGCGGTGATCTACCCGTTCGGGAAGATTACGGTGTGATCCTCGACGTCGACTTCGGGATTTTTGGTGGCGGCTCAGATGACAGCAGTACTCAGTCTGCCTCCGGTTCGAGCTCGGTCAGCTTTTTTGTCGGTGGCTACGCCTGGGTCGCTCCGAAGCTGAAGTTTCAAGTCGGTCTCGACTTTAAATCGAACTCCCTTGATTTCGTCTCCGGAAACTCGCTTTCCAATAAAACCTACTCGGTTTCCCCGTCCGTCTTGTTTTACTTCTAGCCGTAACCTTCATGAAAGCACCTGCCTCCGCGCGTAAACGCGCGACCGAACTTACCGAACTTCTCGAACGGGCGAATCACCTTTACTACGTTCAGGACGCGCCCGAAATTTCGGACTCGGCCTACGACAAGCTCTTTCATGAACTCCGCGAGCTGGAAGAGAAGCACCCAGACCTCGCGTTCTCCAATAGCCCGACCGCGCGGATCGGGGGGGCGCCCGTCGACGAATTTAAAAAGGTAAAACACGCGGTTCCGATGCTTTCACTTTCGAACTGTTTCGATGAGAAAGATTTTCGGTCCTTCGATGAACGCGTGCGTAAATTTCTCGACGCCGCGCCGGGCGCGGATCTCGAGTACCACGTCGAGCTGAAGTTCGACGGCCTCTCAATGTCGCTCACTTTCGAGGACGGTGATTTCGAATTCGGCGCGACTCGCGGCGACGGAGAAACTGGCGAGGACGTAACCCATAACATCCGGACGATCCGCTCGATTCCGATGCGCCTCCAAGGAATGAAACTCCCGAAACGGATCGAGATTCGTGGCGAAGTCATCCTGCCGATTAAAGACTTCGAAAAGTTAAATGTCGAACAAGCCAAACGCGACGATAAGATCTTCGCGAATCCGCGGAACGCCGCCGCGGGTACGATTCGACAGCTCGATCCCAAAATCGCGGCCTCGCGGTCGCTGACCGCTTTTTGGTATGGGATCGGAGCATGCGAAGGTTATCAGTTCGACTCGATCGATGAGATGCAGACGACTTTCGCGGAGTGGGGGCTTCGAATCGGTGACCATCGCAAAGTGTGCCGTGGAGTGGACGAGGTTTTAAAGTTTTACGAAAAAATCCAGTCGCTTCGCGATCGTTTGCCGTACGAAATCGACGGTATCGTCGTGAAACTAAACCGGATGCGCGACCTCGACCAAGCTGGATACGTTTCCCGCGCACCTCGCGGGATGACCGCATTTAAGTATCCGCCACGCCAAGAAACGACGGTGATCGAAGATATCCTCGTCCAAGTCGGCCGAACCGGCGCACTCACGCCGGTGGCGGCACTCCGGCCGGTAAAAGTCGGCGGCGTGATGGTAAGTCGCGCGACTCTCCATAATCAAGACGAGATCGATCGAAAAGACGTGCGGATCGGAGACACGGTATTTATCCAGCGCGCCGGCGACGTGATTCCGGAAGTCGTTTCGGTCGTGAAGGAAAAGCGTACCGGGAAAGAGAAGAAGTTCTCGATCCTCGAGTGGGCCGAAAAAAACGGAATTACCGCCGAACGAAAAGAAGGCGAAGCGGCTTATCGCGCCACAAACGCCGGCGGCGAACTCCGGCAACGCCGATTCGAGCATTTCGCGATGAAGGACGCGATGAATATCGACGGCCTCGGCTGGAAGATCATCGAACAGCTTTTCGAAGCGAAGTTACTAGAGACGTTCGCGGATCTTTACCGGCTGAAGCTACCGAATCTTCTCGCACTCGAAGGATTCAAAGAAAAGTCTTCGAAGAATCTCCTCGACGCGATCGCTGCGACCAGGAAAGTCGATCTCTACCGATTCCTCTTCGGCCTCGGGATTCGCCATGTTGGTGAGCGGACCTCGAAAATCGTCGCGAATCATTTCGGTGATCTCGCTCCGATGCTGCTGGCGAGCGAAGATGATTTCATGGCGATTCACGAGATCGGTCCGGAAGTCGCGAAATCGCTGAAGGATTATTTCTCGTCGGATGAAGGCGCGAATGAGGTGAAGGATCTTTCGAAATACGTTTCGCCGATCCCACCGAAAAAAGCGGGCGCGAGTGCCCCGTTTGCGGGACTCACGATCGTGCTGACGGGGACTTTTCCGAATCTTTCTCGGAGCGAGGCGACTCGGCTGATCGAGGAAAATGGTGGAAAGACTGCCTCGAGCGTCTCCAAAAAGACCCATATCGTCGTCGCGGGGGCCGACGCGGGCAGTAAGCTTGATAAGGCCCAAGAACTTGGCGTGGAAGTCATTGATGAAGCCGAGATGATGCGTCGAATCGGGAGTTGACTCCGAGGTCTGGAGCGATACGATCTGCGAATCTTTGTCCCTTAGTAAAACGGATTTAACGAGGAGCTCCCCATGACCCGCTTAACCCTTTCGGTTTCTTTTTTCGCCCTGATCACCGCTTCGCTGGCGTTCGCCGCCCCGAAAGTTGGCGACTCCACCACGATGGACGGCGCGCTCGTCGGACAAGGCGCGAATATGAGCGTCTCGACGACCCAAACGATCACTGCGTATGACGCGAACACGAACGTATTCACCATTCACCAATCTCAGGCCATCGGAAACCAAGCTCAAGCCAAAGACGTTCAAGTCGCCGGCGATGACATGCTCACCGAAGAAACCGCGTCGATGATCGTCGGCGCTTGCGAATCCCAACAAATCGGCACCAAGGAGCGC
>JBBQMV010000177.1:0-6017 GCA_038329315.1 Bdellovibrionia bacterium
GGCTGCTCGCCTTCGATGACCAGTGGTTGAAGATTCGCGCGAGCCGCGTAGATCGCAGCGGTCAAACCCGCAGGGCCCGTTCCGAGAACGACGACGTTTTCGATTTCGGGCGTGGAAGGAGCAGGAGTTACGGGAGCATTCGACATAGCGGTAATATTTCCTGGGTGTACGATACACCCATCCACCGCCGCGGCCTAATCCGATCCTTTTACGGGATCATGGGCGTGGTTCGACGGAATGTCATACTTCGAAGAGAGATTAGTTCGAGTTGTCCGCGATGAGCGCGTCGATACTCACGAACTCCGCGTTGTCCGCGTCGTCGGCGAGTTCTTTTTGGAACTTATCGTGGTCCTCGGCCTTGGTGATTCCGCGTTGAACGTTCCGTTCGATTACGCGGACGTCATACTTCTTGGCTTCGGTAGCATCGGAAAGGAGTGTCATAGTTCGAATGTATTATGCGTTTGCGCTAACCGAGTCAATTCTCGCTTCGTTGACGCTAAGGGTCAATGCCAAGTATGATCGTCGGGATCGCGGTCGTCGTCTCCGCCGTCACCCTTGTTGTCGATGACAAGCTTCAGGTGCTTCTTCTTCGGAATCCCAAACCGGGTGGCAGGCTTCTTCTTCGAACTACCCGAGGCTTCGTTCCGCTTGGCGGCGAGCATCCGGGCTTGAACCCAAAGGTATCCGAGACCCGCGAGCATTCCCCCGATATGGGCGGCGCTCGAAAGGCCTCCCCGGCCGGAAAACACGGTCGAAAGGAACTCGACGCCCGCGAGCACCCAGATAAAGTGCTTCGCCTTCATCGGGAAAAGCATCATGAACAGAAGCTGGCGTTCACCGAAAAGGATCCCGTACGCCATCAAGCAACCATAGATCGCGCCCGAGGCGCCGACCATCGGTTGCTCGATTCCGCTGCCGCCCCAAATCCAAAGTTGAAGAAGAAGGTAGAGCATCCCGGCCGAAACGGCGCAGAAGAAATAGTATTGGAGGAAGCGCTTCCGCCCCCACTGAAACTCGAGATCGCTCGCGACGAAAACAAGCATCATCATGTTCAAAATCAAGTGCAGTGGATCCGCATGCAGGAAGGAGTAGGTGAAGATCTGCCAGACACGTCCTTCGAACATGAACCCGCGCGGGACGAGACCAAAATACATCAGCAGATGTCCGCCGAAGAACTGGTCGATCGATTGCTGAACTAGGAATACGACCACACAAGCGATCGCGAGGATTTTTACCGTCGGTGAAAGCCGTAATTGCATCAGACTTTCTCCATTACTTCGAGCAGCATCCCGCCGGCGGAAGCCGGGTGGATGAAGTTGATTCGCATCGAGTGCGCGCCCATTTTCGGGGCATCGTAAATCAGACGTACACCGTTCTTCCGAAGTTCCGTGCAGAGCGGATCAAGCTTGCCGGTATCGACGGTGAACGAAAGGTGATGAATTCCCGGGCCGCGCTTTTCGATGAACTTCGCGACGGTGCCTTCGGGATCGGTGACTTCGAGGAGCTCGATCGAAGCGACGCCCGCAGGGAACGGAAGAAAATGAGTCGTTACACCCTGGTCGGGAACGGCTTCGGTACGGGTAACCTTAAGACCGAGCAGAGAGAAAAGCTTCTGCAGTTCGGGAAGGTTTTTTACGGCGACCCCGATGTGATTCAGTCGAATAGACATTAGGGGGAAAGTATTGCGCAAAAAAAGGATGAGGACCACTCCCCTCTGTGCTGTACCCTTAGCTCCCACCTCGGAGCGTTTGGCAAAGAGAAGCGGTCCTCAGTCAAGTTGCCTAAAGCCTTGAGTACCCACCAAAGTCCCCCTGGCCTAGACAAAGGACCTATCGGCCCCGGTTCGAGGAACCTTTAGCCGGTGTGCGGTGAAAACTGGAAATAGGGCCGAATTAGACCCGCGCAAAGGGCAAAATGGGCTTAATGCGCCGCAATATCCACTTCGATTCGTCGGGCGTCAAGAAACCGATATAACTGATGATCATGAGGGCCGAGAAGTAGGGGATAAAAACAACCACCCCGATCCCGAGGTGGAGGCCGACGCCGCCGACGAGAATCCAGGGCCGAAGCTTCTTCGACCAGATCAGCGCCGGAAAATAGATCTCCCAAAGTAGCGTCATGTAAGTCAGCAACGTGATCACGAGCGGAAAGTTCGCCATCCAGTTCATGTGCCAACGCGCGATCTGCGCATTCGCAACCACGGTCCATATCGCTTCGCCTTTCCACCAGGAGATGCCCTTCAGCTTTTCCCACCCCGAGTAGGCGTAAATCACGCAGACCTGGATCTGGCAGAGGCGGAGCGCCGCGGAGGTCAGCATCGTCGACCAAGCTTCCTTCCGTGTCGGCGCCGCATCGGTTTTCGCGAAGATCAGGTAGAAGAGGAAGAACGTCGAGATCATGTCGAGACCGTAAACGATGCCCATGTTCCGATGCATGAATGAGACATGAAGAAAATAGGCGATCAACGCCGAAACGCGCGGGAAATATCCGAGCGCCATCGTGAGGAGCGAAACGAGAAACACGATCGTCGAGCCCCAGAGCATCGCATTTCCAGGCGACCAGATCAGTAGACTCCACCGATACTTCATCGGAAACGATTCGGTCATTTTTCCGAGATCGAGGACACCGTTCGCACCGAAATAGAACTCGTTATCGATCGCGCGCACGATGTACGCCACGAGAATAAGGAGTCCGAAACAAAATCGAAAAAGACGCATCGGCTCGACCGCGTCGGCTTCGAAGAAGAAACGGCACCAACCGGCGTAGGCGTGATTCGCACCGTCTCGAATTTTTTCGCCGACCTCTCGAGTGAGGCTCGACTTCGTGAGAGCTTCCACCTAAGCACCATCCTTCGGAGTATCGTGACAAAATACATTTCCGACGGATTTCCGCTCGCCGTAAACCGGCGCTTCGATCGCTTCCTCTCCAGTTTGGACTTTGAAAAGATTAGGAATTTTTCCTTCGGCCTTCCAAAGGCGAACACTGTTCGCGTCCGGGTTCGATCGACAAACCCAGCTCGACCAAACGTTCAGGTGCCGTTCGTCGTTGAAGTAAAAGAATCGCGCGAGTGCGACTCGTCTCGTCTGACGTTCATTAATGACGTAGGGATATCCTTCGTCTGGAAAGTATCCGGTCCGTAGAATCGATTCTTTCGCGTCGAGGATTTCCCATTCGAGGCGGATGGGTGCCGGCCCCGGGTCGGGCGCGAAGAAGCTCCAGTTCTGCCCGAACTCGAGGCCGCTGAATGCCGGCTCGAGAATCGGCGCGAAAAGATAGCCGTGATAAGTATCTCGGTTCGGTCCGACGACGACAACGAGAAGCATATAAACGAGAGCGACACTCAAGATCGCCCGACGAATGGACATATCCTGAGTGTCGCCCTAAAACGAAATCCCGAAAAGGCTTTTAGTAGGAGGGCATTCCGTAAACGGAACCGACTACATTCCCGATCACCGCTCCGCCGTAAGACACGGCACCGTAACCGTAACCGTAACCGCCCCCGCCGTACCCGCCATAGCCGTAACCACCGCCGACGCCGCCGTAGCCACTCCCGCCGTAGCCGTACGCGCCTTGCTGACCAATCCGCTGTCCGGCGTATTGAAGTTCTTGATTCTGCTGGCTCCAGAGCTGCTGGTTACCCATCTGCATCGCCATACGACCCTGGTTCAGCTGATACGAAGGATCGACGCCGTAACCGTACGAACCGCCGTAACCCATCGTCGAGGTGTACGAGCCATAAGAAGACGGATATCCGCCGTACGTCTGACCGTACAGTCCGATGCCGCCGCCCATCGCCGAGCCGATGCCGCCGCCAATCCCGTAGGAAGTATAGCCGCCGCCCATTTGACCGATGCCGCCGCCGATTCCGTATGGAGAGTAGCCGCCGCCCATTTGACCGTAAGGCGAGAAGCTGCCCCCGATCATGCTGCCGATCGCCTGCCCAATTCCACCGCTGAAGCCACCGTAGCTATACGATCCGTATCCCGCGGCGTATCCGCCCGGAAATCCGTACATTCCTCCGACACCACCGCCGCCGATCGCTCCGTAAATTCCGTAACCACCACCGCCGCCCGGCGCTTGAGCGATACCACCCGACCACATCGAGTTACCGCACGGACTCGAAGGAATTCCGAGCGTGGTGCCCTGGCTGATGTAGGATTGGCAATTCGCAAGCGAGTTCGAGAGGTAGCCGTTGTAAGCGCTGAGCGAAGTTCTCAGGTAGCGGTTATACGAACCGGCCTGAATTCCTGCGACAACCATCGGGCTCACCGCTTGAAGTCCACCGACGATGTAATCGCCTAGATTCGGGCGGGTCGAATCGACACTGTTCGCAATATCGGCGCAATGCGGACAATCCTTGTTAATCTGGGATTTGCGCGCAATCAGCTTCTTCTTTTCTTTCTCGAGTTTCGCGATGTCGACCTTCAAATCTTCGATCGTCTTTGGGTACTTATCTAAATCGGAAAGGAGTTTTACCTTTCCGCACTTTCGAGCGGCAGCCACGCACATGCGGTTCAATGCGGAGCCCGAGCTCCGCTTGTTTTCTGTCGAGTAAGTATAGACGGCCATACAAACGTCAGCCCGGTTGACGTTCGTGAGCTCTTTGTACTCTTTGCAGTCACCTTTTCCCTTGGGTCCGCCGGTTCCGTTCACATCGTCGTTTTCGTCGCCAGGGCGGTATTTGTTGGTGTAAGTCGTACCCGGACGCGTGCTCACGTTCGGATTTGGGCTGGCGCTGTTCGAACCGTTCGCGTCGCTCGCGGTGTTCACACAACCTTTGCCGCCTTTGCCCACATGCCAGGTCGTCGTTTGATCTTCGGTGATCGCTTGAATACTCAGAAGTTCTGCAATCGAACACTGGGTCTTTGGCGAACATTCGCAATTCGCTTCACCATAGATGTTATCGAGTCGATCGCTACCGTCTTCGTTATTATCGTATCGCTTCAGCTTATCGTAGTCGTCTTGAGCCGTTTTCAACTCGTCTTTTTTCGACTCGATGTCTTCGTTTTTGGTGATGATCTCTTCTTTGATCTCACTATAATCTTGCGCGTACGACTTCGCAGTCTTTGGTGAATCATCGTCACCCTCCGAAATTCTCTCGGCGAATGCGTTCAACGACACTGACAATGTCAGCGCAGTGATCAGCAAACGGGACGCAATAGTGGTCGTAGGCTTCATCCATGAAAACGACATAACATTCCTCTAGAGGTTTCGTCGGTCAGGGACACTCCGATCCCAAAGACCCGACGCGGATCCAGTTTATATGATTCCAGATTCTCACCGAAAAAGAAAACTCTGGCCGCTACTTTCCCGCACCAATCCGTTTAGGGCGCCAAGCGGTTGGCGCTCGGTAAATAGTGAAAATGCAAGAATGGTCCGAGAAACACCAGAAGTGGAATGAGATCAGAGCACATCAGTAGAGAGAACACATTCTCTGACTTAAATTGTCAATTATTGAGGCATTTAAAATCCGCGCTCTGGACCGAAGCCCATCTACGCGGATGTTAAATTAGACTTTCTTCTTAGCGCCGGTCTTCTTCGCCTTCAGTTTCGACTTCTTCTTGGCTTGGTTTTTACGCTGCTTCATCTTCTTCGTCTTGTTCTTACGTCCGCGTCCCATGGTGACTCCTTAGTTCAGTTTCATTGTTCTTATCTCGCCCGCCGGAAAAATCAAACCTTCCCTCAGACTATGACTCCCGTTTCATTTCGGAGATTGAGCGAAGTCCGAAATATTTTCCGGTCATTCCTCAGTGGTAGCCTTAGCCGAATCGCCCTTGAACGGTTTCGAATAGCAGCGTTGCTCGTCAGCGCGAAAACCAAGAGGCATTCTTCCTCATCGCGAGCGAGGAGCAACTACTCGTCGTGGTGGGGGACTACCCCACCATTTTCCGCAGACCTTCGAGCCAATCGATTTCTATGGCGTCACGCTAGCGGATGTCTTGAAATAGAAAAAGCCCGAAGGATTTCTCCTTCGGGCTTTTTAGTTCGGATCAGCGCGATATTCTCGAGCGATGATC
>JBBQMV010000178.1:0-5971 GCA_038329315.1 Bdellovibrionia bacterium
GGTACACTTCGTGAGAATCTTCGAAGAGCCGTCCTTCGCCACGTGTTGCATCGCTACGATGACGTTCGGGGATCCGGCGACGAGGTCCATCGCTCCGCCCATTCCCTTCACCATCTTCCCAGGAATCATCCAGTTCGCGATGTCACCTTTATCGGTCACTTCCATCGCCCCGAGAACGGCGAGGTCGACTTTTCCGGCGCGGATCATCGCGAAAGAATCGGCGGAGGAGAAATAAGAGGAGCCCGGGAGAACGGTCACCGTTTCCTTGCCAGCGTTGATGAGGTCCGGATCGACTTGGTCTTCCGTCGGGTACGGACCCGTTCCGAGAATGCCGTTCTCGGATTGGAGAATCACGCGCATATCGGATGGAACATAGTTCGCGACGAGCGTCGGAATGCCAATGCCGAGATTGACGTAGTAACCGTCTTTGAGTTCGCGGGCGATTCGCTGAGCGATCTGTTCACGAGTTAACATCAGGCCACCGAACCTTTCGATACGGTCCGCTTTTCGATGCGCTTCTCGTAATTCTTTCCTTGGAAAATCCGCTTCACGTAGATCCCCGGCAGGTGGATCTGGTCCGGATCGAGCGAGCCGACCGGAAGGAGCTCTTCGACCTCGGCGATCGTGATCTTGCCGGACATCGCGGCGAGGGGATTGAAATTCCGCGCCGTCTTTCGAAAAATGAGGTTCCCCATCGTATCGCCCTTCCAGGCTTTTACGATTGCGAAGTCGGAGACGATGGCTTTCTCGAGAATAAACTTCCGCCCGTTAAATTCACGGACTTCTTTTCCTTCGGCGATCAGCGTTCCGGCGCCCGCGGCCGTGAAAAAAGCCGGAATTCCGGCACCGCCCGCGCGCATGCGTTCGGCGAGCGTTCCTTGCGGAGTGAGCTCGACTTCGAGCTCACCCGAAAGGAGCTGCTGCTCGAAGAGTTTATTCTCGCCGACGTAGGACGAGACCATTTTCTTTACTTGCTTCGTCTCGAGGAGCATCCCGATTCCGAAACCATCGACTCCAGCGTTATTCGAATAAATCGTGAGACCCTTTGTGCCCTTCTTCCGAATGGCGAGGACGCAGTTTTCGGGAATTCCGCAGAGCCCGAATCCACCCATGGCGATCGTCGCGCCCTCGAAGAGATCCTTAACCGCATCATCGGCGTCTTTTACGACTTTCCAATCCCACTTGAGCGACATTTCATTTCCTTCGATCTGATTTTTAAAGTTTCAGGATCTGCGTTTCACTTCGGGCGCCCGAAGTGGATTTCCGGACTACAGGATTTCGACGGCGATCGCGGTGGCTTCGCCGCCGCCGATGCAGACGCCCGCGACGCCCTTTTTCTTTCCCGTGTTCATCAGCGCGTTCACCAGCGTCGTCACCAGACGAGTACCGGTCGCGCCGAGTGGATGGCCGACGGAGATTCCGCCGCCGTAAATGTTCATCTTATCGGCCGAGATTCCGAGGTCCTTTTGGGCCGCGAGTGGAACGACCGCGAACGCTTCCGAAACTTCGAAAAGGTCGACGTCCTTGGTTTCCCATCCGGCTTTTTTCATCGCGCGCTTCATCGCTTCGCTCGGAGCGGTGGTGAACCACACCGGATCCTGCGCGAAGCCCGCGTACGAAACGATCTTCGCTAACGGCTTGATGCCGAGAGATTTCGCCTTCTCGGCCGTCATAAGGACAACCGCGGCCGCGCCGTCGTTAATCGTGGAAGCGTTCGCCGCCGTAACCGAACCGGCTTTATCGAAGGCGGGTTTCAGTGTCGGAATTTTTTCATAATTCACCTTCGCTGGACCTTCGTCATTTTCGATCAAGACTTTATCGCCCTTCTTGCCTTCGATTTCGACGGGAGTGATCTCGTTCTTAAACTTGCCGTCCTTGATCGCGGCATTCGCGCGCTGGAAGGACGAGATCGCGTAGGCGTCTTGCATCTCGCGCGTGAATCCCTTTTCCTTCGCGCAGAGTTCGCCACAGGTTCCCATGTGTTGGGTGTTGTACGGATCCCAGAGGCCGTCGTGGATCATGCCGTCGATAAACGGAGCGTTCCCCATGCGGAGTCCGCCGCGCGCGTTTTGGAGATAGTAAGGAACATTCGACATCGACTCCATCCCCCCCGCGACGACGACTTCGGCGTCGCCCGCGAGCAGCGCTTGGACACCCGAGATGATCGCCTTCATTCCCGAGCCGCAAACCTTGTTCACGGTCGTGGCTGGAACAGAGTTCGGGATGCCCGCAAAAATCGCGGCTTGGCGCGCCGGGGCTTGGCCGATTCCGGCCTGAAGAACGTTCCCCATAAAAACTTCGTCGACCTTCGACCCGTCGATCCCGGCGCGCGAAAGCGCGGCCTTGATCGCGATCGCACCTAGTTTCGGGGCGCTGAGCGATGCGAGGGCGCCCTGGAAGGCGCCTTGGGGGGTGCGGGCAATCGAGGCAATGACGATTTCGGTCTTCATAAGGTCTCCTGGTCAGCCAGTCTGGCTCGGTCCACCCGAGCCACGGCCGCGTTGAATTGGGCCTTGAAGGTTACACCGGAAGTCCCCAGATTCCAGAGGAAAGTGACCCCTACGCCCGGGTTGCAACGCGACGCGTAGGCCTGCTACAAACTTCGGATGGACCCCACTCCATTCTCAAAAGGCTCGACCGGACGCCTGCTCTTAGCCGCCGTCCTCCTCGGGATCTTCTGCTTAGCTTGGATCTCGACGGCGCGGGCTTCCGCGATCGTCGCGACCGAACTCCCGGATCTCGTCGAGAAAATACTCCCCGGCGTCGCGAACATCAGCTCGATCAAAATCGAGAAAACGATGGCGTATGGGATGGACGAATATTTCCGGCTCTGGGGAGTTCCGAAGGAACATCCGCAGACGTCGATGGGCTCGGGCTTCGTGCTTTCGAAAGACGGGTACGTCATCACGAATAACCACGTCGTCGAAGGCGCCGACGAAGTGAACGTCATTCTTTTTAACCGGAAAAATTACAAGGCGCGCATCGTGGGCCGCGACGACAAACTCGATGTCGCCCTCCTCCGCATCCGCGATACGGATGGCTCCGCTCCGCCCGACCTCGTTCCGCTCACCATGGGCGACGTTTCGAAAGTCCGAATCGCCGAACCCGTTTTCGCCGTCGGAAATCCGTTCGGCCTCGGACACACCGTCACGAGCGGAATCATCTCCGCAAAAAATCGGACGATCGGCGTCGGCCCGCTCGATAACTTCCTCCAAACGGACGCCTCGATTAATCCGGGGAACTCTGGCGGACCGCTCTTTAATTTCAAAGGCGAAGTCATCGGGATAAACACCGTAATCTTCTCCCGCACCGGACAGAGCGCGGGCCTCGGCTTCGCGATTCCGATTAACGCCGTGAAAGACGCGCTCGACGATCTAAAAAAGTTTGGCCGCGTTCCGCGCCCATGGCTCGGTATTCTCGGGCAGCCAGTAAACGAAGCGATCCAAGCCTACTACCACCTCTCCGTCGATCATGGCGTGATCCTCGCAAATCTCGTCGACGGGGGTCCGTCTGCGACGGCCGGCCTTCAGGTCGGCGACATTCTCACCTCCGTGGCCGGCACGGAAGTGAAGGAAAACTCCGACGTCGAGCGCGAGCTCTATAAGAAAAAGCCGACGGACATCGTCGCCGTGAAAATTCTCCGCAAGGGAAAAACCGTGGAGCTCAAAGTGAAGCTCGCGGAGCTTCCGAAACTCAACCGTCTCCCGCAGGGCATCATTTAATGGAAAGTCGTAAGAACTCCGTAAAGTCCACCTCCCGCCTCTCGCGCGCCGCCGAGCTTCCGGCCGACTTCACGAAAGTGGTCCGTGAAGTCTACACGACGAACTTCGCCGAGGGCTTGAAACTCATGAAGAAGTTCCAGAAGGCGAAGAATTCGTTCGAAGTTCGCGGCGCGATCTTCGCGAACGAAATCGTCCTCGGAATTTCGCTCGTCACCGAAGGCGCGATGGCCTCGACGACGATTTACTGTTCGGTGGATTTCGATCCGACGGCTTCGACCCCAACGGCCCAAGACCTTTTAAATATCTGCGTCGATGCGGTGGGTAGCCTCTTCGCGACCCTGCTCGACACGACGAAACCAGAACGCGTCGAACAAGTCGCCGCGGGTTCGCTATCGGCGTTTCAGGAAATTCCGTTCGAGTGGACGAAGATCGAATTCGATGGTCGTCGCGTTTGGATGCTCGTCGATAAATCGAATCCGACCCTCGACGATATGACGGATAAATGGCTCGCCGAGAACGATCCCGACGCGGATGCCGAAGAAGACGAGTTCGAGGAAGAGACGAAAGACCTCTTCATGACGGGTAAGGGAAAATCAGGTCGCGGCGGACCGCTCCACTGATTAAGTCGCCGGGGTGATCGTCACCCAGACGAAATCAACGGCGGCACCGATTCCAATGCCGATGCCGTGACCCGAAACGGATGCGCCGTTCTTATTCGAGAGTTGGTATTCTTCGAAACCGAGGACGATCGAAAGCGATTCACGACCACCCGAGAGGGAGAATCCGGCGTCCGGAAATTCCGTCGTCGAAACTAGCTTCAATCGGCCAGTGTGAATTTCCGCGCCGGCGCTGAGGCCAATCGCGCTGAAATCGAACTTGCGTCCGCCGCTTTTACAAACGCCGCTTTGAATGGCGATGGCGGCCGAAAAACCTTCGACCCAGCAACGCATCTTCGTGCGGTCGTTGCGGAATGGTTCGCGACGATCGGCTTTCGCGTTTAATTTATGATCGGGGTGATCGGCGAGTTCCTTCAACCAGGCGGCGTGCACTTCCGCAGCTTTAGACACGTTCGCGTCGATTTCAGCGCTCGACGATTCGACGACATTCACGGGAAGAACGATCGCGGCGTCATCAGATTCATCGCCTTCATCCGCGCGAGCGGCGAACGGGAACGCGGTGGTCACCGTCAAGGCAAGGAGGGCGAGAACCAGCGAGAAAGGCGTCTTAGATTTCGTCATAGGCGCGTTGAGTATCAATCCAGACTAAATAAGTCAACTATCTGCCTGCATTGAAATGGCAAAAGCCGTAAATCTGCGGCATCGTGAGGGAACTCATGGGAACGCCGACTCACCTCGATTCTCCAGAACGGAAAATCACCTATTGGTTCGCGGACTTAGCGCTGGTTTTCTTGGGCGTCGTGACGGTCTTTGCGAAGAGCTACGAACACCTTTTAAAGGCGATCGACTCCGCGATTTACGCGAGCCTCTCGATGAGCGCCACCGGGCAGGGCTTGATCCCGCACCTCCCGATCGGGCTGGAGGCGAACGGTGGCTTTTACGGAACCCACGGCTTTAACGACCATCCGACCCTCCTCCTTTACCTCTCCGGATGGGTGATGCGCCTCCTCGGACCCGAGGCATGGACCGCACGGCTCCTCCCGTGTCTTCTCTCCGCCGGATGCGTCTGGGTGCTTTTCGTCCTCGGCGCACACTGGGGTTCGCGCTTCCGTGGATGGATCGCCGGTGGGGTTCTCGCCCTCACCGTGAGCTACTTCCGGAACGCTTCCGGCTTCCAGCTCGACGCTCCGATGACCTTCTTCATTCTCCTCTCGTTTCTCGCGTGGGAGAAAAAATGGCCGATTCGGACGGGAGTGTTCGCGGGCCTCGCGATCATCATGAAGGCGCCCGTCGGGCTTTTGATTTTTCCGGTCGCGCTCCTCGCCGAAGCGCTTGCCGCTCGCCAGGCCGGAAAATCGTGGCGACTCACCCGCTCGTTCTGGACGCCGTGGATTTCCGCACTTTCGATTTGCCTCTTCCTCGTCGTTCTCTTCTGGACGATTTGTGGGATGATCGGCGGCATCGCCATCGTCACCGACTACTGGGGGCGCTACGTTTTCGGCACCCTCCAGGGACGCGACGGAACTCAGTCCTTCGATCCGTTCCTTTTCTTCCGCGACCTCGGACGGTTCTATTGGCCGTGGCTGCCGCTTTTTCTCTTTGGCGCCTATTCCGTTATTCGCCGTGGAACCT
>JBBQMV010000179.1:0-5970 GCA_038329315.1 Bdellovibrionia bacterium
CAGTATCCCCAAGGTGTAATCGATCCGATCGCCGAGTTGGCTGCCTTCGCGAAGTCGAAGGGAATCGGTATGCACGTCGACGCTTGCGTCGGTGGATTTTTGCTTCCGTTCCTAAAAATGCTTGGCCATCCGATTCCGGCATTCGACCTCTCGGTCGACGGTGTGACGTCGATGTCGGCCGATCTGCACAAATACGGATTCGCCTCGAAAGGTTCTTCGATCGTCCTCTATAAGGACAAGGAACTTCGTCGATACCAATTCTTCGTCCTGGCTGACTGGCCAGGCGGATGTTTCGCTTCGCCATCGATGCCGGGCACGCGTCCTGCGGGCGCGATCGCGACGGCTTGGGGGACCCTCCAAGCTTTCGGTGAAGAAGGTTACCTCGAGATCGCCAAGATTTGCATGGATAACGCGAAGAAGGCTCAAGCCGGAATCCGCGCGCTCGGACTCGAAATCGTCGGAACGCCGGAAGCGACGATCTTCGGTTTCTCCGGGAAAGACGTCGACGTGTATGCCGTAGCCGATCAGATGCAAGGCCGTGGCTGGTACATCGATCGTCAGCAACATCCGACGTGTCTCCACCTCATGATTACGCCAGCGCACACGAATCACATCGAAGCATTTCTGAAGGACCTGAAGGAATGCTTGGCGATCGTTCGCGGAAATCCGGGGCTTTCAAAAGAGGGAATGGCCGCGATGTACGGAATGGCCGCAGTCGTTCCGGATCCGTCGATGATCGATCAGTTCCTCTACCAATTCATGGACGCTCGGTACTCGACCGAACCGATGGTTTAGGATGGCCGAAGCAAAAGCGAAAAAGAAGACGGTAAACGAATTACCCTTTGAGAAAGCGGCCGCTGAAGAAGTGATTCCGCTTCTCCAAAGCGGTGTTTCTTGGAAAGCCCGTCTCCAGTGCTGGACGCCAGGGCGTGGACATTCGTTCACCTCTCGGATTGTGAAAGTGCACGAGGGCCTCGTTCGCATCGTGATCTCGGTCGCTAAAGAAGGACCGGAAGGCGCTGCGTTCGAGAAGGGTGTGACGGCAGGATTCTTTGAGGAAGTCCTTTTTTCGCTACACCTCCCGACCGACGTGGTCTTTTTCAAAGGCGAATTCATTCCCGTCGGCCCGGGTGCGTTCAGCGTCCGCGTGAAGGATGCGCTCTTTAAAGTCCAGCGCCGCGAGGCCCTCCGCCTACCGGTACCGGGGCATCCAACGGTTCGCCTGGTTCTTCCCGCCGGCGGCGAATGCAAAGCGGAGCTCCTGAATATTTCCGAAGGTGGCATCGGACTGATCTTTCGGGATCGTCCGAGTTTCGAGGCCGTTTCCAATATCCACGAACCATTTTCGATCAGTTTTACGGCATTTAAAATCGGAGTCGAAGCGAAGGTCGTCGTAAAACACGCCACCGAAGTCGGGTCGGCGATGGTGCGAAAATCATTTCGCCTCGGACTCTCATTCAGTGAAATCGATTCTCGAGTCCAGACCGAGCTTTCTCAGCTCGTCCTTGAAGAGAGTTCGAAATACCTCGGTCGGTTCTAATCTACTGTCCTGAGAAGGAATTATTTTTTAACGGCTGCAGCGTCTTGGGCGGTCTTGATCGCATCGGCGAGTTGCTTTTCGAGGATCGTGACTTTTTCTTTCCAGGAGTCGAGATCTGGCGGATCACGGCGAGTGACGACCATCTCGGCGATGCGTCCTTTGAGTTCCGAGTTTTCGGCTTCGAGATCGGAAAGCTTTTTTCGGACAGATCCGAGATCGCCCATTTCTTTCGCGCGAATTTCGGCTTTGAACTGCTTCGCATTATCCTCATTCACAGGGGCGGCATCCAGTGGCGCGGGCGCGGGCGCGGGCGGTGCGGTGACTACGGGGGTGGCCGCGGGTGTCGTCGTAGTCGTAGAGGGGTGAGGAGTTTCTTCGACGACCTTCGGATAAAAAAATTCCGTCGCGACTTCGCGGTCCGCGAAACATCGAACGGCCGGCGGCTTCGAAAACGCTTCGATTTTCGCACGAGTAAGGGGAGCAATTTTCGCGAGCACGATCGAGCCCGAGAGTTCGGCCGCCATGAGATTCAGCGTCGCGAGTTCCCGAAGAAGTACGGGTGTAAAGGTTCCCGATTCCGGAAGCTCGAGAATGATTTTATTCTTTCCGTCTTTAAAAAGCTTTTTGATCCCGGCTCGCAGGATCGCAAAGTTCTCGGGGGTGATTGCCCCCTCGGCGACGAGTACACTGATATCTCGAATAGCGTCTAGTTTTAGTTTCATCTAATCTTCTAACCGTGCACGGTAGTAATAGATCCGCATGAGATCCCTTCGCGTAATAATACCGACGAGCTTTCCCTTATGGTCCACGACCGGCAGACGTCGATATTTCGTGTCGATGAATTCCGCGACGATTTCGGAGAGGGGAGTGTCCTCTCCGATGGCGTCGACTTTTTTAGAGTACGTAATTTTTTCTTGGAAGATCTTCGCGTTCTTTTTCTTGGAACCAGAGATGTGCGCGAGAATGTCGTACTCCGAAATCACGCCCGTCATTTTTCCCTTTTTATCGACGACGGGAAGTCCGGTGATCCGATGATTGATAAGGACCTTCAGGGCCTCCTCGATCGTCATGTCCTCGGTTGCCCGAATCAGGTCTCGGGTCATGATGTCTTTCGCAGTGGTCTCGGTCATATACTGATAGTTTATTCTGGAAGCCCCGCGTTTGACATCCCCCCGTTTTGGTTCAGACTAAGACCATGAGCGTCGAAGCTTTGAGGACACCGCTGTCCCAATGCCTATCGCAGTACCTCGTTCCTGGCCTTCCCGGACCGACCTTGAAGAGAGTCATCGAAATGACGCTCGATAAAGAGCGGTACGCCGGCGATTTCGCGCCCATCGTGATGGATAACTCCGTGTATGCGCAGTTCGTCTTGAAGGTCGACTTTCTCCAGACGCGGATCAAAGAATGGATCGCGGAGGTTCCCGAAGGCCAAGTGAACTACCGGGTTATTCTCGAGCGGATCTTTATCCTCCTCGGTAAGCAGGCCTCGCGAAATCTGATCGCCTCGATTCGTCTCGCGCGAATCGGAAATACGCTGCCGCGCAAGAAGAGCGAACGCTTTAGCCCGAACCCGAAGGATCAGTTGAAGAATGCGCTCCTCTGCGAAGAGTTTTGCGAGACGCGAAACTACGCAGCGAGCGATCTCGCGTTCATCGGTGGACTCCAATACGACCTTTTAACTACGAACCTGACCCGTCTGAAGGCCTCGCGCGAAGTCCAGAATATGATTCCAACGGCTTTTTCCGAAGGACTCAAGATCGCACACTTTGCCTACGAAATCGGCGCTCGAATGGGATCATTTCCCCATAGCGAATATACGTTCTCCGCCGGCCTCAGTCTCGGTCTTGGAAAAATTCTCGCTTACGCACTTTATCCGAAGGAGGGAAATCCTTCTTACGCGAATTTCCTCGCCGAAGTCGAAAAGAAGGCGACCTTAAAATGGGAGTTCGCTGCGCTTGAAGAGCGAAACCGCTTTCCGATTCGACCGGTCGAACTGTCGGCACTCGCGGCGTTGAACTTCGGATTCATAAAGCGCGTCGAACCGGCGATTCGATTTTCGGAAGAGCCGTTTTTCTTGAAGCGACTCCAACCTAAACTCCATCCGCTTGCCGTAATTCTCAGTCTCGCGGACAACGCGGCGGCGGGACGGCCGCCGAGCGCTACGAATCTCGAAGCGCTGAAGGGGTTTCGCGTGAATTCTTCGATTCTGAACGAAGCCTCTAAAGCGGTGCATGGGAAGGCGAAGACATGAGTACGAACCTCGGCGGGACGAAGTCGGAACCCGCAGAAAAATACGAGATCGGTGCGTCCTGCACGGCATGCGAGGACTGCGTTGCCGTATGTCCGACGAAAAGTATTTTCTTCACCGGAACTCTATTCGCGATCGACCAAGATTCGTGCGAGGGCTGCGCCATTTGTGCGCGGGTTTGCCCCGTCGAAGTCATCCACCCGAAGACCCGTTAAATCGGAACCGACAGAAGTTCGAGGAGTTCTTCGCGAGAAAAGGCCTTCAGGCCTAACGCAGACTGTTCGATAAGCGCGTCCGAAAGTTCGGTTTTCGATTGGATGATCGAAGCGATTCGGTCTTCGATCGTTCCCGGGATTTGGAGTTTGAAAACCTGCACGCCGCGGGTCTGACCGTAACGGTGGAGGCGATCCGTCGCTTGGTTTTCGCGAGCCGGATTCCACCAACGGTCGAAGTGGATACAGACCGAACCCGCGGTGAGATCGATCCCGAGCGAACCGGCCAGGAGCGAGCAAAGGAAGACCTTCGTCTCCGGATCGTCCGCGTAGCGCTGAATCCGAACCGCGCGGTCCGGGGTATCGCCGCGAAGTTCGACGAAGCCGACTTGCTTTTCCTTCAGCCAGAGACCAATGAGGTCCATCATGCCGAGGTACTGGGTAAAGACGACGATCTTCAGGTTCGATCCGAGAGCTTCGTTTAGTAGTTCGTCGAACGCGATCCACTTCCCGGTTTCCCACGGATCCATGTTTGAGAGCTTCTTCAGCTTCGTGCCGGTCACTTCCGGAAGTTTCGGGTGATCGCAAACTTGCTTAAGCCGCGTCAGCACCGAAAGGATGTTCGCGTAGTTGATTTTCTTCCCGGCTTGGAGATCTTCGCGCGCCTTCGCGGCCTCGGCGCTCTCAAGGTACTTCTTGTACGCCTTTTTCTGCGTGACGGTCATCTCGCAGAGAATGACTTCTTCGGTCTTCTCCGGAAGTTCCTTCAGAACCTGGTCCTTCGTGCGGCGGAGAAGGAACGGCGAGATCAGGCGCTTGAGCGCGCCGGTTTGGCCGTCGTCTGGGTGTTCTTTCGAACCGCCGCCATAAAGACGTTTAAAACGCGGGAGTGAACCGAGGTAACCCGGGAGCAAAAACTCCATGATCGACCAGAGGTCGGTCGCGTGGTTTTCGATCGGCGTACCGGTCATCGCGATACGGAATTTCGAGCGGAGGACGCGCGAGGCGCGCGAAGATATCGTGATGGCGTTTTTGATCGCCTGGGCTTCGTCGAGAATCACGCAGTGCCATTCGCGTTCGCGCAGCGAAGCTTCGCGCTGAAGGATGCCGTAGGTCGTAAGGACGAGGTTCACATCCTTATCGGGAAGGACGCGGCCTTTTCCATGGAACACGGTCCAGTTGAGGCCGGTCGGATACTTTTCGAGCTTCTGCACCCAGGCCGAAACGACGGAGGTCGGCGCGATCACTAGGGTCGGCAGCGCCGGTTTCGAGCTTGTCCGGCCCTTGTAGAAACTAGTGAGGATCGCGAGGACTTGGTGGGTCTTCCCGAGACCCATGTCGTCGGCCAGCAAAGCCGCGAGTCCGCGGTGATAGAGCGACCAAACCCACGAGACGCCGTTCTTTTGATAGTCGCGGAGGTCGAATCCGTACGGGACATCCGGAAGGTCCGGAAGGTCGTCGGCTTCGAAGGTGCGTTTCCACTCGTAGAAATCTTTCCAATCCTTATCGACGGTAAAGTCATCCACGCCGAGTTCGAGGGAGAGCCGGTAAACCGACAGTGGATGAAGGGGGTAATCTTCGTCGTCGTCCAGGTAGGAGAATCCGGAAGGTGCGACCGGACCTTTCTTCGATTTAGGCTCGTTCGCCATCCCGGAACGATTCGCGAACTGAGAAATCAGGTTCAGCGATTTTTCAAACCGGTAAAGCGTATCGCCGACGAGGCAGTAGGACGAAGAAAGCCGGCCAATGGCGGTAAGTTTTTCAAGCTCCGAAGATTCGATACGAAAACGCTCCGAACGGAATTCGTAGGTGAGGAGGCGGCCGAGTTCGCCTTTCGCGCCGACGTTCAGCGAATGGAGTTTCAGCGGAGTCGTGTCGTACCGAACGTTCAGACTCTCGTGGTAGACGATTTGGGCTTTGTGTTCATGCGAAAGGAGTTTCGCGAGATTCTCGAGCATGTTCGCACCCTG
>JBBQMV010000180.1:0-5964 GCA_038329315.1 Bdellovibrionia bacterium
AATAATTCGAGAATCGGTTTCTCGATGACCAATCCGTAGCTATTTCCCACCGCCGAAAGCTTTTTTCTCATACATATCTCCGTATATACTATGTTATAACATATGTATTACAGAGAACCAAGTCCACAGTAGCTAGAAAACAAAAGGCTCGCTAACCCTTTAGATTAGCGAGCCTTTTGTTTTTGAAATGGTGGGTCGAATGGCTGCAAGCGCGTAAAAACTCCACGGGAGTTTTCACGCGATGCGGAGGCGAGAGGCACTTTCGAGAGCGCGACGCGCGCCTCGGAAGTGAACTCGGAGCCAGCGATCCCATCGGTTCGCCCTCTTTAAACTAAAAAAGCCGGCCCCGGAGGGTCGGCTTTTTTAGTTTGAAATGGTGGGTCCGAATGGGATCGAACCATTGACCCGAAGATTAAGAGTCTTCTGCTCTACCAACTGAGCTACGAACCCACCTACTTTTCAAAATCGTCACTCAAATGGTGAGTCGTGATGGGTTCGAACCATCGACCCTCACATTAAAAGTGTGATGCTCTACCAGCTGAGCTAACGACTCTCACCCTTGATGACAAGGCAATTCCTTTACCTAACCGAGGGGGCGACTGCAACGGTCAATTTCTCAAGCATGAGATTCGGTAAAATAGGTAACGCGCTGCGGTTTGGTGTACTGAGGGTGAGCTCCGGCCCCAATCCGAGAACTTGCCCCGCGTTCAGGTTTTCGCGCGGTCAAGAAACGTAATAATATCGGTCCAGCATGCCTTCGCTTGAGCGCCCCAGGGAGCGGCGTAGAAGGCGTGCCCGACACCTGGATAGACTTTCAGGCGTCCAGGCTGTCCGAGCTTCGCAAGCGTCCTAGCGAGTCTCTCAGAGTCTCCGATGACGGGGTCTTTCTCCCCGACCGGAATGAAAAGTTCTGGAAACCCGGCGGGAAGTTTTCCGCTATGGGCCGCATGTTCAGCCAGCACGAGTGCCGGATCGGCTAAGATAAACGCGCGACTCGCCGTTGCGAAGTTTGGGAGGTAAGTCGCACGGATTTGTTCGATCCGCATATGCGCGATCCGGTGAACCCGCGGGTCGCCCGCGAAACGTTCGATATCGGAGACCTCGAAATAGCCACAGTGGGTGACTGCGGCCTTCGGGAGGGCGGCCGGGATGGGCGGGAGGGAGACCGACGACGGAAATTTTGCGAATCCGAATAGGTACAAGCAAAGGCTGAGGGTAAAGCCGGCTCCGGAGCTTTCGCCGATCATCGAAATCCGAGAAACGTCCCCGCAGTATTCTCCGGCATGCTTCACCATCCAGTCGTAGGCAATCGCGGCGTCGGTGAGTCCTTCCGGAAAAGGGTGCTTCGGCGTGAGGCGGTAGTCGATACAGAAAACGATTCGCCCGGACTCAGCGAGGCGAGCAGCGGCCGCGGCGTGACTCTCCCGTGAAAAATAACGAAACCCGCCGCCATGGATAAGCAGCGCGATCGGAAGTTTAGCCTCCGGCTCGCGTGAGCGCGGGAGGTAAATATCAAGGAGCTGATATTCACCCTCTCCGTAAGCGATTCCGGCCCGGCGCTCGACGCGTTTCCGATTCACGAGGAGCGGACCAATGAAGGCGCTCAGAAGCGAAGCAGTCTTCAGCAAGAAGGTAACCAGAAATCCGGGTAGGATCAGGTATCGAATCATTGAAACGGATCCGCAAGCTCGAGCGTCTCTTCGCGGCCCGGGCCGACGGAGAGGAGGATCACGGGCACGCCGGTGAACGACTCGATTTTACGGATATACTCGCGGAGTTCGACCGGAAGATCGTCGAAGGTTTTGACCTTCTTCGCGTCGTAGTGTGGCCAACACGGGTAGGCTTCGTAATTCGGGACGATCCTAGCGAGGTCTTCCGAGCGGGATGGAAGATCGTGTACGGTATTTCCGCCGATCTCGTAGCTCGTGCAGACCTTAAGTCCATCGAAGCCATTCAAAACGTCGGCCTTCATGAGTGCGATGCCGGTGAGCCCATTCACTTCGACGGCGTACTTCAGTGCGACAAGGTCAAGCCAGCCGATTCGACGTTTCCGTCCGGTCGTCGCACCGTACTCTTTACCGATGTCGCGGATTTTTTCCGCGAGTGCTGGCTCCGTCTCTTCGATTTCGGTCGGGAATGGTCCAGAACCGACGCGCGTGACGTAAGCCTTCGCGATTCCGATGACGGAGCCGATCGCTCCTTCGCCAACGCCGGAACCTGTGAGGGCGCCACCGGCGATCGTGTTCGAAGACGTGACGAAAGGATAAGTTCCGTGGTCGATGTCCAGCAGGGTTCCCTGGGCGCCTTCGAAGAGCATCGCGCGTTTCTGGGAGAGCGCTTTCATGAGAATCGTCTTTACGTCGGTTACGTACGGACGAAGCTTTTCGCCTAAGCTGACGCAAGTATCGAAACAGGATTCGAGTTCGACCGTCTCGGCCGAATAAAGACCCTTCAGAAGGACGTTCTTCTCTTCGATAGCGTGCGCAATCTTCGCCTTCAAAGTTTTAGGATCGAGAAGGTCGGCGACGCGAATTCCGCGCCGAGAGACTTTATCTTCGTAGGCTGGCCCGATCCCGCGAACCGTCGTACCGATTTTTCCACCGGCCGCTCTCGCTTCGCGAACGGAATCGAGGAGACGGTGGTACGGGAGAATGACATGGGCACGATCGGAAACGCGTACCCGGTCGAACGGATTGTTCGCAATTGCTCCGCTCGCGACGAGCGATTCGATTTCTTTGAAGAAAACTTCCGGATCGAACACGACGCCGTTTGCGATGAGACAGACTTTGTCCGCGTGAAGGATTCCGCTCGGGATGAGGTGGAGGACGGTTTTCTTTCCGTTTACGACGAGCGTGTGTCCGGCGTTATTTCCGCCTTGGTAGCGCACGATGTATTCGGCCTTCGCGGAATAAAGGTCGACGACCTTTCCCTTTCCTTCATCACCCCACTGCGCTCCGACAATCACCACATTTTTCTTGAAAGTGCCCATTAGTTCGAAGCTCCTGTCCGCTGACCTTCATTAAAGAACGCTAAAACCTGTTGGGCGGCTTGGGCCGCGACTCGTTCCTTCGCCTCAGCCGTGGCCGCGCCGAGGTGGGCGGTGGCGATAAAACGGGGGTGAGCGAGAAGTTCCGCCGTCGTCGGATCATCGAACACCGGTGGTTCCGAATCGAGCACGTCGACGGCCGCGCCGGCGAGGTGACCCGACTTCAGCGCCGCAAGTAAATCGGCTTCGTCGACGATCCCCCCGCGTGAGGTATTGATCAGATACGCGCCCCTCTTCATCCCGGCGATCGTCGGGCCGTTAAACAGGCCGACGTTTCGCTTTTCGCGAGGAATATGCATCGTGACCCAGTCGGCCTCGGCGAGGACTTCGCCCTGGCTCTTCGCGAGCTTGAACCGCATTTCGAGGTACTTAAATTTCGGCGGGAAAACCGACATCGACGAAATCGCGGTGTCGTAGCCGACGACGAGCATTCCGAGTGCCATGGCCTTCTCGGCCATGATTTTCCCAATGTTTCCGAGACCGATAATTCCGAGGATTTTCCCGTGAAGTTCGGTCCCGGTAAATTCCGGTCCGCGGTCCCATCGACCGGCGCGCACACCGGCGTAACTCTGTGGGATCGAACGCGCGAGGGCGAACATTAGGCCCAAGGTCTGTTCGGCGGCCGAGAGCGAATTCGCGGTCGGGCAGTTCAGAACCATAATGTTCTTCGCGCGCGCGGCATCAACGTCGATGTTGTCGGTGCCGACTCCGGCTTGCATCACGAGCTTCACACGCGGCGACTTTTCAAGCAGTTCGGACGTCACCCGAGTCATCGACCGGGTCACGAGCGCATCGTAGCCGTTCGCCAGCTTTAAGAGCTCTTCGGGTGAGGTCGAAGAACGCAGATCGATCTCGAAGTTCGGGTGCGTCTTCAGGAGGTCGATGCCTTCCTTGCCGAGCCCGTCGGTAATCAGAATACGAGTCTTCAAACCGTGGCCTCCGCGAACACTTTAAGTGCCGCTCCGACGCCGGTTCCGAACGTGACCGGATGTCCGAGTTCCGAGAGCACGAGTTCGAGGCACGAAATCCCCGTCGTAATGTCGAAATGCGAGCAGTATCCGAAGTGGGAGAGTCGAAAGATTTTTCCTTCGAGTTCGTCCTGGCCGCCCGCGATCGTAACTCCGTATTTATCCCGCATGCGTTTCGGGATTTCTTTACCATTTTTCACCGTCGAAGGCACGAGGACGGCGCTGACCGCCGGTGATGGCGAGTTCTTCGCGAGAAGTTCGAGGCCGAGAGCCGAGACCGCCGCGCGAGTCGCGCGAGCGAGGAGTTCGTGGCGCTTGAAGATTTCAGTGAGTCCTTCTTCACGAAGCATTTTCAGAGACTCGCCGAGGCCGAGCACGAGCGAAATTGCCGGCGTCCACGCGGTTTGGTTCGTTTCGTGGGCCTTCTTCTCTTTCGCGAGATCGAAGTAGAACTTCGGAAGGTCGCTCGTTTCAGATTTTTTCCAAGCATCGGGAGAAAGTGCGATGAACGCAAGGCCCGGAGGAATCATCATCGCCTTCTGGGAGCCGGTGATCATCACGTCGATACCCCAGGCGTCCATCGGAAGGTCCATCACGCCGGCGGCGGTGATCGCGTCGCAGACCGAGAGCATTCCATTCTTCTTCGCGAGGTCGACGATGTCCTTCACCGGCATGCGCGCACCGGTCGAGGTTTCGGAGGCTTGGAACAGAATCGCTTTCGCGTCTTTGGTCGCGTCTAATACTTTCGCAAGCTCCGCGGGTGAGACCGCTTCACCGGCCGGAAGTTTTATTTCGACTGGAACGAGTCCGTAAACTTTCGCGATCTTCGTCCAGCGTTCGCCGAACTTCCCGCCATTAATCGTCACGACCTTTTCGCCACGGCGGAAAAGGTTCGAAACCGCGGCGTCCATCGCGCCGGTGCCCGTTGCGGTAAGCATGATGACTTCGGCCTTCGTTTGGAAAAGCCACTTCAGCCCTTCGCGAACTTCCGCGAAAGTCTTTTCGAAGCCCGGGGTGCGGTGGTGCGGGATCGGCTGACCCAAGATCGCAGCGACGCGTTCAGGAACGGGAGTGGGACCGGGCGATAAAAGATAATTCTTTTTCATGACCGTCCGAAACTACCGGAATTCGCAGGCAGTTACGAGGGCGAGACGAGGTCTGGCGGCGATTTAGGCGAGAACTTTCGGGAAAAAAACCGAAAACTGACTTCCGACTCCGGGCGTCGTATTTACTTCGATGCGGGCGTGGTGGACATCGGCAATCTTTTTAACGATGGAGAGCCCTAATCCCGACCCCTTCACTGGGGAATTTTCGACCTTAGGGGCCCGCCAGAAGCGCCCAAAGAGGCGTTCTTTTTCCTCGGGGTTAAAGCCCTCCCCCTGGTCGATGACCCGGAACTCCAACGTTTCGGCCCGGTCCCGAATCTCGACGGCGACCGTCGTTTCGTCGCGGGTGTACTTCAGGGCGTTGTCGACGAGCCCCTCCATCAGCGTACGGATCAAATCGAAATCACCCGGCACCGTATAGTCCGCGTCCTCGCCACCTTCGAAGCGGAAGGTGAGTTTCGTTTTTCGTTTCGCAAGCGAAGCGTGGCGCTGGAGCCGCGTGACCACTTCGATCGCGAGTTCGTCGAGGCGGGTCGGATGCATTTCAAGATGCCCGACCTGGCCCGACTCGAGTCGCGCGATGACGAGCAACTGCTCAACCATTCGGGAGAGGTAGGTGATTTCTTGGGACGCGCTCTCCATGAAAGCTTCGAGCTCGGCGGGCGAGCGATGTTCCTTCCGGGCCATGTCGAGCTCGCCACGAAGAATCGCGAGCGGAGTTTTCAGCTGGTGTGAAGCGTCGGAAACGAAAGCCTCCTGGGAGACGAAGGCCTTCTCGAGTCGGTCGAGAAGGCCGTTTAGAGTCGTCGCAAGGTCGTAGATCTCGTCTTTTACCCGCGGAACG
>JBBQMV010000181.1:0-5957 GCA_038329315.1 Bdellovibrionia bacterium
GTTTTTAAGCGCGTCCGCAAGATCACGAAGTTTCTTCGCGCCCGACGAATCGAGTTCGACCATTCCTGCGATGAGTTTACCGCCCGCGAGCGACTTCGCGCCCGCGAAAAGGGCATCGGCCTCACCCGCCGCTGCTTTCGCAAGAATTCCCTCGAGTTGCTTCCGAAGCGCCCGCTCCCCGTCCGCCATGCGGTCGAGTTTCGCCGGGACTTCTTCGATCGTCTGGGCCTTGATCGCTTCCTTTACTCCCGCGAGCATGTCGTTCCGTGCCCGGAGAAATTCGTAAGCGCCCTTCGATGTATACGCGATTAACCGGCGCACACCGGCCGCGATGGAAGTCTCGGAAACGATTTTAAAGAGGTGGATGTCGCCAGACTGGTCGACGTGGCAGCCACCGCAGAGTTCGGTCGAAAAATCACCGACCGAAACGACGCGCACGACATCGCCGTATTTTTCGCCGAACATGGCGATGGCGCCGGCCTTGATCGCCGCTTCCTTCGCCATGGTGACTTTCTTCACCCCGTCGTTCTTCCAGATCTTTTCGTTAATCAGGTCTTCGATCGCCCGCAAATCCGAAGGCTTTAATGCCTCGAAGTGGGAAAAATCGAAGCGCAGAAGATCCGGAGTTACGATCGAACCGGCTTGTTTCACATGATCACCGAGGTGCTTCCGAAGCGCCCACTGGAGCATGTGCGTGGCGGTGTGGTTCCTCGTCGTTAAAGCGCGAACTTCACGGTCCGTGTCCTGGCGAACTTTCGCACCGACTCTGAGCGTGCCCTTAATGATGCGAAGGTGGGCGACGATGAGATCGGGTACCGGCTTCTGAACGTCGATCACTTCGGCCTCGAGGTCCGATCCGATTCCAATGACACGGCCTTTATCGCCGACTTGACCGCCGCTTTCGCCGTAGAAGGGAGTCTTCGAAAAAACCACTTCGACGATCGCCGCGTCGGCGCTGTCCGCCGTCAGCGCCAGACTCGACGCGACGACCTCGTTCACGAGTTCGACCTTCTGGTCGCCTTGCTTCAGGATCGCGAGTACTTCGCCGTCCGCGGTAAGTGAATCGTAACCGACGAATTCTGGGAGGTTCTTCTTCGATTTTAAATCCGTGGCGAGCGCGAGGTAAACGCCGTCGAGCGCTTCGGCGCCGGATCCCTTCCAGGATTTCCGGCTCGCGGTGCGCTGCTTCGCCATCGCAGTTTCGAAACCCGATTCGTCGACCTTACCGCCGAGTTCTTCCGCCATCGTGCGGGTCAGATCGAGCGGGAAGCCGAACGTATCGTAAAGTTTGAACGCATCTTCGCCCGGGAAAATCCAGCCGCGGCCGGTCGACTTCGCGCCGAGCTTTTCGGTCACTTCCGTGAAGAGCGAAATTCCTTTTTCGATCGTCTTGAAGAACTGCTCTTCCTCTGCCGAAACCACCCGCTCGATAAACGCGCGCTGGGTTTGGAGATTCGGATAGGCGTCCTTCATCTGATCGATGACGAATCCGCAGGTTTTGAACATGAATTTCGATTTGAAGCCGAGTTTCATGTAACCGTGGCGAATCGCCCGGCGCATGATCCGGCGAAGGACGTAGCCACGGCCTTCGTTCGAAGGCAAAACGCCGTCGGAAATTAGGAACGCCGCCGCCCGCGAGTGGTCGGCGATTACACGGAACGAAGCCGCGAGCGGCTCCGAACGAATGTATTCGATACCCGCGAGTTTCGACGTTTCTTCGATGATGTGCAAAAATGCATCGGTGTCGTAGTTCGTGTCGGCGTTTTGGGCGATCGCGGCGATCCGCTCGAGTCCCGCGCCCGTATCGACCGACGGTTTCGGCAGCGGATTCATCACGCCCTTCGCGTCGCGGTCGTACTGCATGAATACGAGGTTCCAGAATTCCATGAAACGATCTTCGTTCGCAGCTTGGGATTCGATGAAATCGTCGCGACCATACTTCGGTCCGCGGTCATAATATATTTCAGTGCATGGGCCGCACGGGCCGGTGTCGCCCATCGACCAGAAGTTATCCTTCTCGCCGAGACGGTAGATTCGGTTCTTCGGCACGCCTTCTTGCTTGTGCCAGATGTCGGCGGCTTCGTCGTCGGTTTCGAAAACCGTGATGTAGAGCTTGTCTGGATCGAACTGGAGTTCCTTTGTGATGAATTCCCACGCGAAACGTATCGCGTCCTTCTTGAAGTAATCGCCGAAGGAAAAATTTCCGAGCATTTCGAAGAAGGTGTGGTGGCGCGCGGTGAATCCGACGTTCTCGAGGTCGTTGTGCTTCCCACCGGCGCGAACGCACTTCTGCGCGGTGGTCGCGCGCGTATAGGGACGCTTGTCCTTGCCGAGAAAGACGTCCTTGAACTGCACCATTCCGGCCGTCGTAAAAAGAAGGGACGGGTCGTTCGAAGGCACCAGTGAGGAGCTTTCCACGACCTGGTGTTGGTTACGTTCGAAGTACTTCAGGAATCGTTCACGAATTTCGGCGGTTTTCATCCGCCCCAGTCTTGCATAAACCCTCGGAATCGTAAAAGAAATCTCAGTGACCAAGAGGGGTAAGTCTCGGTTTGACACGAGGCATGATATGAGAGAAACCATGCACCGCAACACATTGTCTGGGGGTCCAGTTTTTGAAAACTTCATTTCGATTTCAAGCAGTTACGTTCTTACTCCTATTCGCCACCGCCGCGTCGGCCGCCACCCGTGGGCCGCTCGAACAGCGCGTTTTCGATACGTATAAGAAGGGACACAACCTCGACGACTGCGAAATGACCGCGGACACCCAAGATCTGCGCCTGGGTTTGGCGCGCGCGCTCGATAACCGGGAAAATGACTTCGTCGCCTATAATCGACTCGCTCTTCGCTCGACCCATTTTGGATCTTCGGGCTCGGACCTCACGGTCGGACCCCTTACACTCACCGCCCGCTCGGCCGCACCGAAGCCTAGCGATGAAAAGAAATCTAAAGTGAGCGACTGGGTTTCATACACCAGTGGCTGGGATGACTTCGATAAGGAATACCAAGCGATTCGCGGAACGAAGATCAACTCGCGTTGGATTCGTCTTCTTGGGCTCGTTCGTGCGACGATTGCCGACGACTTCACCCGGGGGGCTAACGGGATTTGGATGGGCACCAGCGCTGAAGGCGTCGATCAAGCCCCGAATCTCTTGAAGCTGATCGCGACTTGCTTGAAAGATAAAAAGTGCGACGACCTGGCGACGCCCGCTGCTTTTAAAGACGCCTTAAATCTCACACCGAATACGAAACTCGACTACTCGGCCTACTCGAAGGCGACCACCGACGAAGCGAAGTCCCGCGCTCTGAAGAACCTTCAGAGCGACGTTCAGCCTTACTCGACGTACTTCGAACCGATCAAACAGCGCGGCGTCCGCATCAGTGACCCGAACGAAATCACGATCTCGCTCGACTCCGGCGATTTCCGCGGCTACGAGACCGAATTCGGAAAGATCCTCGAGAAGTTTTGGAAGGTTGGCGATAACTCGGTGAAAATCGAGTGGATGACGTCGACTCGCGACGAACCGATCTTTAAATTTTTCTTCACGCCAACTCCGAAATCCGGCAGCGGAATCGATTATATCCGTCGGGCGATCACGATCGGCCAGAACGCGGTCGAATCGATTCCGGCCCACGAAATCGGCCGCGCGATGGGATTCCGAGCCCGGTACTTCTCCGTATGGCACGCCGACTCGTGCAAATACGAAGACGAGAGCAAGCCCGGCGATCTCCTCTCCGACGGACGGACAGGAACGATCACTCAGGCTCATTGGGACTCACTGAAGAAGACCTACGCCCCGAAATAGAACAGTTCGCCCCCGACAGTCCGGCATAGCCGGCCTATCCGGGCGCGAACCTACTCGCTGACCTTAAAAATCCATTTCGCGACGCGAACGAATTTCGAGTCGGTCGAGAACATCGCCGAGGGCGGGCGCCGCTTTCCGTCCCTTTTTTTCTTCGGAGACCCAACGGCCTTCGATGGCTTGCTCGAGGAGCGAGTTTAACTTCAGGATGAGTCGCGAGTCCTTCACGAGGAGATCCCCGAACGAAGCCGCGGTGTATTCCTTTCGCTTATAGGAGCGCCAAACGAAGTACCCCTGGCGTTTCAATAATTCGATCTGTGGATGATTCGGATCGAATCCACGCGGTGGGCGTTTCGACTTCCGTTCGTCTGAAAAACCACCCGGAAAGCGCGACTTGAACGCACTCGAATTGAAGAGTCGCTTAAAGGGGCCGTAATCGGTCGCGATCGCCTGACGAATCGATTTCAGCTGGCGCGAAGACGGCATGTAAAGACCGCCCGCGAGCAGAACTTCATCTCCCTCTTCATCACCGGGATATACCAAAAGGAAGATACTTGGATTGTGATCGAAACGAGAAGCCGCCGGACGGCGCGCGGAATACGAAATATAATCGCGAAGCGGGCTGCCGTATTGAGCGGCGGAATGGGCAGAGCGTTTCAAGCGGCCGAGTCCACGAAGCGGAAAATGGTACCCATTTGCGATCGGGGCGAGCTTCGCCTTGAGGTGACGTGCAATCGCTTGGAGTGGCTCGACCACGTTTTCGAGGTGCTCCTCCCGGCGCTTTTCCAACCATTCAACTTTCTTTTGCCGACCGGCTTTTTCGATAAACGGGAGCGTATTCGGAGTGAATTTCGGCAGGACTATGCGGGCGCCGGGCTCGACACTAAATTTCGACATGGCCGAGGATATAGCACGCCCGTCAACCGGATGACATTTCATAAATCCACCGGACTTTCCGAGAAGTTATCGTGAGCTTACGCATGGTCCTCGTCACTCTCGCATTCGGATTCACGGTCGCGGCTCCCGCCGCGAAGGCCGACATTTCCGGAAACTCTTCCGCGATCTGCGGCGGGCTGATCATGACCGTCGATGATCTTCAAAAGGCCGTGAGGGAAGGCCTCGCGCCAAGTGATTTTAGCCCGCTGACATTCGCCGACGCGAACGTCGCGCAGTTTACGAGAAATCTCGACCGCTTCGGTGAGAAACCGGCAAAGGAAGCCCGTAAAAAAATCGCTACCTATATGAGTCGCACCGGGATGCCCGGCATGAGAACCTCCGCCATGGTTTTCAATGGCGAAGGCGCCGAAAAGTTCCTGAAGTCTTCCGCGATCGCTGCCCGTGAAATCGGAAATCAGGCAGAGAAAAACCGTATTTTCAAGAAATGGGTCATCGGCATTTTCGGCACCCAGTCGCTCATCGCCCTAGCCGGAATTCCCCACCTTCTCGAAATGAGTAGCGATAAGTGGTGGTACATCATCCCGCAGGCGCTGTTGGCAGTCCCGCTCGGAATGTCCGTAGTGAAATCACTCCTTCGTTTAAAGGGATCGACGCTCGATCAGTTCATGGTCAAGGAGTTCGCGAAAATCGGGGTCGTTTCGCAAGACAGCGGCCTCCACATGCTTTCGATCACCGGGAAGAGCACTTCCGAGTTCGCAACCCAAGTGACCCTCGAGGATACTGCTCGGGCACCGTGGGCCGAGCAGGTCGTGATCGATAACCGTCCCATCGGACTCACCTCGGTGAAGCGCATATTAGCCGGCAAAAACCCGCTCACGGTGACGAGTAAGACCGCTCACGTCGACCTGATCGCGATGCCATACGGGAATGACGGCCAACGCCAGATCCTGGTGCTCATCGCCGAAGGTTTTTAATCGATGGTGGAGTGCGCTGACAGAGTTTTGACGACGGGATGCGCTTAAGTTTCTGGGCCGCGGTTCCGATGTGAAGAAAGAGACACAGGACCTCACGCTGAGGCCCGCAATCTCAAGGATGGATGTATGTTCAAGCGAAACGGATTCGCGATTCTCGGAGTTTTCCTCGCGTCGGTAACGACGTGGGTACTTACGCCGACGGCTCTCTCCTCTGAGGAGACGGCGATCGTATACAGCGTGTTCAAGGGAATCGATCTCGGAAATCCGAACGACGCCGTTCAGA
>JBBQMV010000182.1:0-5930 GCA_038329315.1 Bdellovibrionia bacterium
ATCCTGGAAAACCCTCTCTTAAATTTCCACCACTAACGGGACGCCGCCGTGCGGTTGCGGAGCACCCAGATCATCGGAAGGTTCTCGCGCGAATGAACCGAGCTACCGGGCAATTACGCGGAATATCTTTGATGATTGATGAGCGTCGTTACTGCTGTCTTGTCCGGGCTCGGGTGACAGAGAAGGGTCGATTCACCAAGATAGGGTTCCGCTCAGCATAGCTGGATCTGTTCCCAGTGCTTTCTTCTTCGATTCTCCGTACTCTGTCTAGCTTCTTTTCTTCTCTCGGCCAGAGCCTTTCTTCCTTGGTGATGAACGGAGTTCGGAGCGAAGCCGCCGTTCCCCGCGTTCGGGCGCCGGAAATTATAATCATCGATCGCCGCCTTTATCCGCCTCTGCGCTTCGTCTTCGCTCTCGTACTGATCCTGAAGTTTGATCTCCTCCCGCTTCAGAGTTCCCATCACGCGCTCTGTTCTCGCGTTCCCCGTCGGCCGACCGATTCCGGAGAGCCAAAGATCGAGTCCCTGAATTTCGATGTTCGACCGCGTATAGGCGCAAATGTTCGCGCTCCCGTGGTCGGCCACGATCCGAGGTTTAAGTGCACCCTCGGGCAGCAGGTCTATTCGCTCGATCGCCACGGCGTTCGTCACCACGGCGACGACCTCGAACCGCGTGATGGCCGGATAAAGCCCCCAGGAAAGAATTTTCCGAGAATACCAATCCAGGACGAGGAGTAAAAACCAGAACCGGTCATCGATTCGGAGATACGTCCAGTCGGTGCCCCAGAGCAGATTTTTCCGCCACGGTTCGTGGAGTAACATCTCGGCTGGAACGTCGAGCGGCTTTTTCGGCTTTCGCTCGAATGCGTGGTTTAGCCCGTGACTCTTCATGATCTCCGCGACCCTTGTTTTCCCGATGAATGCGAGCCCTTTCCGTTCGAGCTCGTACCCGATTCGGCGACACCGAAGCTGCGGAAACTTGGTCGCTAAGCGGACGACGCACTTCACTTCCCGCGGAGTCGTTTTATTTCGTCCGCCGCCTCCTCCGTGAGTCGTTTTCGAAGTCGCGCCACTCTTCCACCGGTACACCGCGCGGGGGTTCACCTCCAATGACCGGCAAACCGCCGCCATCGTCTCGCCAGCCTTGATCGACTCGTCGATGACCTTCAGGAGTTCAGAACGGATCTCGTGCGAGAGGTGGCGCCCTACGAGCGATCCATCCAGCCCGAGCTCACGCTTTTTTTCAGCAGTAGGAGTTCGATCGAGGATTCGCACAGCGCTGCCGTCAACCGCTCGTTCTCGTGGCTCAACTTTTCCTTCTCGGGATCCCGTTTCTTCGGCCCGCGCTTCATCGCGCCCAGTCCTTGAATCCCGGCTTCCTTGAATTTCTGTTTCCAGCGGTAAAGAAGGTTCGGCGCGATGTTTTCGCGGCGGCAGATCTCGGCCGTGTTTCCGCTTCGTTCCGATTCCCAGATCAGCGCCGCGATCGCTTCGGGGCTGCGTCTTACTCGGGTTCTCTTCGAGATTTGTACTTCGGTCTGCTGCATGGTGCCTCTCCTGTATCATGTTTGATTCTCCGTTTCCGGGAACCAGGAGCCATGCTGTGATTTCAGGCGTTTACGACCTCAATCGACATAGAAACCTATCTTAAATTATCGCCCTAACTGTGTCGAACGAGCCCGGACAGGACAATCGCGGTCTATCTCGTCAATGGGAATGGACTTTATTGGACTGGGAACGGAGCGATGAGCCGCGCGCGATTCTCGAAAAATACTGGTTTATTTAATTACGTACAGGGACTTAGCGCCCCGCTGATTTTTAATCAAATCACTTCGTCGAGTAACGGCAACGGGGGAGTCGTTTTTACCATACAAGGCTCTAGAGTCATTACTTCGCAATACACTTCGATCAACGACGAAGTGGACTCCATTCGAAGCGATGGAACCCTACTCACCTATTTGGGTTTTACAAGTCTAAACAATAGCGATTGCCAGTACGATTTTTTAAATACCAATAACACCGTCGTAAACACTCTGGCTTTCAACATGCCAAACGATGCTTTTTATACGGTGAACGCCACGAATAATAATTTTTACGATTCGGCCCAGTTCGTAGGAGCGGGCATTTACATGAACGGAAACTCCGGAGGAAACCACTTCCGTGGCGCCCTCATCGCGAATGCCTGCTTTCTCAGCGCCGGATCCATCTCCCTCGGCGGAAACGAGGTAGACAGTTCTTGCCACTATGGCCTCGGGCTTGCGAATACCGCGACTCCAGGCATCGCCGCCGCCGGTATGCTCACAGGAAAAGTTACAAGTGACGCGAGCAATACCCAAGGGACCACGGGCACCTCCACGTTCGCCGGAATCACCGACTGGGTTAATTTCGAAAGTCCGTACCGAGGATGGGGATATGAATCCGCTTCGGCGTTTCCAAATACGAACCAAACATCGACCTGCTACTCCGGAAGTACGTGCCGTATTTACGATGCCCGCCCCCTCGTGACCGACGCCACCATCCGGAACGTCTTCGGAATTTATGTGCCCTCCACGGCTTGTCCGGCGAGTGCGGACGCATCGAACGCTAGCAATGTCATTACGGATCAAGCCGGAAATGTCTTTCTCAAAAACGCCGTCGAGCTCGTTGGCGACTTCGTCCATAATCCGACCGGAAACCAAAACGGCCTTTGCGAGTCGGGCGAGAGCTGCGCCTTCATGCCGAACTTCGGCTCCTACCAGGGGGAAGGACCCCTGCTCGATTCCTGCACTTTTAGCGGTGGGAACGGGGTGACGGGCGTCAAGCTTTACGGGTACACGACGAACGGCATCTAATCGCGCACCTGCGGGTCGCGCAAATATCTAGAAATATATTCCCCATGGCGTGATAGAAATACCCCCGTGGCAAAACTGCTTTTAGTCGAAACATCAGACATCGGGACGCGCTATTCGGCCGAAGCCGCCGCGGCACTCGGGTTGGAACCTTTTTTTCTCGCAAATCTCGGAGACTACCAGGCAGATCCTCGAGCGGCGCTGATGCGCTATTCTCATCTCGATGTTTCGACGGAGCACGCGCCCGAAATGGTCGAGGCGCTCAAGCGCTCGGGAGTGAAGGATATTGCGGCGGTCGCGACCTTCATGGACACGCGACTCAAACCGGCTACGGAGCTTGCGCGTATTTTGGGCGTGCCCGGCCCCGATTTAGCGATTATCCGACTCAAGGATAAAGGACAGGTCGCGGCGTGGACCCCCGAAGATAGCCCCGCCACGTTGACGTTTGATCCGGCCGTTCCGCCCTTGCCGGAGCTTACCGAGCTCTTTCGTCGCTACGGCAAATTGATTCTCAAGCCGACCGAAGCGGCCGGAGCGCTGGGAGTCTTTACCCTCGATGATTTCGCGGATTTGGCCCGTCTTAAAACGCTGATCGAGGAGCGTGCCGTGCCGTTTCACCTGGCTTCCCGGGGCTGGGTCGCTCAGGGGTTCGTATCGGGTGACCTGATCAGCCTTGAGGGTTACGTGCTGGATTCCCATCCTTTCTTTCTGGGCTTTACCAGTCGCAAGAAAATCGGAGCCACCGAATCTCGGGCAGAATTCCCGATTGACGAGCGGCTCGATCCCCACCTACGCGCAAGCGCTCACCAGGCCGTCCAGCGCCTGGTGGCACGTTCGGGATTTCGGAATGGTTATTTTCACGTCGAATTTATCGTCGCGCCCTCTGGGGTCGTGATGATCGACGCCAATATGGGGCGGGTCGGCGGTGGCCCCATCGGACAGCAACTGGCTTTGTCCTATGGCGTAGCGCCGCAGGAAATTTATCGACATGTCCTGGAAGTCGGTATTTTTCATCGCGACGACGCGAATCCCTACTCCCGGATTAGCCCTCAGGACCGCCAGTCATCGCTCGCAATCCTTTACGGATTAAAGCACGGGGGGAAGCTCCGCCGAGTTCGGCTACCGCTTGAACTCCGCTCTTGTTTTCACACCCAAATTTTAGAATCGGGGACCCAGGTTACTCCGATGGGCACGAATGATTGGTCTTGGATTGGCATTCTTACGGGTCTGACCGAGGATACTCTGAAAGCAGCCCAGGGAATTCGGATAGATACCGAGAGTGGCGAACAGCCGCCTTGTTATTGATGGGCTGTCTTTAGCATCCAACTCGCGAGACTCGCCATCGCCGAGTCTTGGACGCTGTGGCAGTAAGCGACGCTCGCTGCGTCCGTTTCGGTGAGAATCGCGAACGAGTGATACTCGGTTCCGGCATTCGTTTCTTCCGCGAGGTAACCCGCGAGCTGGTAGATCCCATCGAGCGTTCCGGTTTTCGCATGAACTCGGCCCGCCGCCGAAGTTCCCGACATCCGACGGTCGAGCGTGCCTGTGCGTCCGGCAGTCGGTAGCGCCGCGAGGAAGTCTTTAAAATACGGTTCGGTCTTCACGGCGTTCAGAAAGTTCACCATCACTTCGGCGGTGACCCGACTCTTCCGAGAAAGGCCGGATCCATCATTCAGGACGACGTTCTCGAATCCGCCAGCCGCGCCGACCAGGGTCGAAACGAAATCTCTCAGCACGGGAAGTGCAGCATCGTTCAAATTCAGCGCCTCCGGCGAGCCGCGAAGCTCGCCGACTTTCCGCAGGAAAGCTTCGCCCTTGTAATTGATCGAGTGAAGTACGAATGGTTGGATGAGTTCGCGAAGCGGCGCCGAAAGGTGGCTTGAGAAATCGGCGATTCCCGCACCGAGGGCGAACGGAGCGGCGGCCGTGACCGATTTAATTCCTTTTTTCGTGAGCGCGGCGATGAGCGCCGTTTTTATGCGCGCTTCCGTGAGTGTACCGAGTGCGGTCGGGATAAAGCCGGTTGCCGTCCGGAGGTCGCCGGCTTCCCAGCCATTTGGAACCGCACGGACGTTCCAGCGTTCGTCGGTCGCAGAGAACTTTAGCGCGCCATAAATTTTCTTCACGCCGGCGGCGGAAAGTGCCGTCGCGAAATCCGCGGTGAGCTTCGGGAGATCCGCGGTCGCCAGCGACGGATCGCCCGCGGCGACGTAGGTCAGATAACCCGCTTCGGCGGCAGAGGTCGGTGACTTCACCCAGGTGAGGCGCGTATCGTAGGTGTAATCCCCCCCGAGCTCTTTCAAGATGAGTGCGGCGGTGAAAATTTTATTCGTCGAAGCCGGCGGAATCGGCGCGCGATCGCCTTCGTGGTAATTCGACGGCCCCGTGAAGAGAACGCCGTAATCGACCTTCGGGACGACGGTGACTTTCTTTTTACCGACTTTCTCGACGATCCCTTTTCGGAGGATATTGAAAAAATCGGGTTCGCCGCCCACGGTATCGCCCGTGGTATCGAGTTCAAATTCTTTATCGAACGCCGCTTTCGCAGCGGCGGCGCGGGCTTCTTCCGGAGAATCACGGAGCGCTTCCGCAGCGGTGGCGAGGTCGGCGGATTGGATCACGGTGCGGGCAGCGGCGGGCCGCTTGCCTTGGGGACTGGACGCCGCGGAAACACCGGCAGCGAGAAGTGTGATGAGGACGGTGGAAGCGACCCCGCGAAACAGCATCAAATCATTCCAGGTTTTGGCGCTCGGGAGGTTCCAAGCGCGAGACGTGGATTTATATTCCTAGACTGATTAAGTCAATTGGCCGCTCCACCGCCGCTTGGTGTTTATTACCTGAATAAATTAAATGAGTTACTAGGCCTACCAAGCCCGCGCGATGACCGTATCGGGGTAGTAAAACTTCAGGATCTCGCGCGCCTTCTTACCGCTCTCACCCAGGGCTTTCGCGCCCCACTGGCACATTCCGACGCCGTGGCCGAATCCGTGCCCGCGAAGCACCCACTGGTCTGCCCCAGCGGCCAGAACCTGGAAAACGGTACTCTTCAAGCGAGCCGGACCGACCCAGTACCGAAACTGGGTTCCCGGCATTTCGAGGACGA
>JBBQMV010000183.1:0-5892 GCA_038329315.1 Bdellovibrionia bacterium
GAAAAAATCCGCGATAGCCTCGCGATTTCGAAATATCTGATACACTATCAGAGTGGGCAAGATGCCTGATTGGCGGATAGTATTATGCCAGAAAAAAAGCCAGGGAATAGGCGGAGTGAAGCGATGGCGCTGAATCAAGGAATTCAGAAATACCGTGAGTCGGTAAAGGCAATGACCAAAGCGAAAGCTGTGGAAAAGGCCCCCGAAAAAATTGCGGGCGAAAAGCCGGACGCCAGGAAGGCTAAAAAAGCCACCCCTGCGACCGTAACCGAAAAAAATATCGAGAAGACTTTGAAAGCTGCGAAGAGCGTAAAAAACGCCGAAGCTGCGAAGGTCGAGACTTCCGCGAAGGCAAAGACCGCCGCCGCGAAAGCCGTCTCCGCGAAGACTCCCAACAAAGGGAAGGTCGAAGCGAACGACGAAGATGAAACCGAGACCGAAACTGCAGAAGGTCTCGAAGCCGGTGCAGAAGGCGCCGCCGAGCCGATTGCCGAAGAGGAAGTCGAGCTTCAAAAAGAGCTTGAAGCAGAAATCGCGCGCGACGCGGTTCAGACTTCTTCGCTCGTAAAAGAAGACTATTCTCCGGTGAACTCGACGCGCGATCGCCTCGTCGTCGAATACGCTCCGCTGATTAAGTACATCGCCCAGAAGATCGCCGCGCGCCTGCCGACGAACATCGAACTCGACGACTTGATCTCGAGCGGTGTGATCGGACTCATGGACGCGATCGAGAAGTACGACGCTTCCCGTGATAACAAATTCAAGACCTACGCCGAATTCCGGATTCGGGGAGCGATCCTCGACGAACTTCGCGCCCAAGATTGGGTGCCTCGTTCGGTTCGCGAAAAGGCGAAGACCCTCGAGCGCTGCTACGTACGGATCGAACAGGCGAAGGGTCGCCAAGCCACCGATGAAGAAGTCTGCGCAGATCTCGGTATTTCGCAGGAAGAATACCACGACATGCTGAACCAAGTGCGTTCGGTGTCGCTCCTGTCCTTCGATGACGTGCAAAACTTCTCGAAGGCGGATAAGCGCGCCCTCCACGGTTTCAGCGATGCCGCGAGCTATAAGAGTTCGACGCCATTCTCCGAAGTAAATCATGCGGCGCTCAAGGGTATGATTTCGGAAGCGATTAACGATCTTCCAGAAAAGCAGCGCCTCGTGCTCTCGCTTTACTACTACGAAGACCTGAACTTGAAGGAAATCGGTCGCGTCCTCGACGTGACCGAATCCCGAGTTTCGCAGCTTCACACCCAGGCGATCTTGCGCTTGAAAGGGAAGCTTCGGAATCACTGGGACGAGTTCATCGCTCTCTTTGGCGCCGGCGGACTTTAGTCCCGGCTTAGATCTTCTTCACCATATTAAACTGCGTAGGCGCGTAACCGGCGTCTGCGTAGAGCTTCTTCGCGGGTTCGTTATCTGCGAATACGTTCAGGCCGATCTTCGTATAGCCGCGTTCTTTTAGATAAGCTTCGGCGGCGTCGAGCGCGCGCTTGCCGAAGCCTTTTCCCCGGGCGGAGTCGTAGAGCCCGATGTTAAAGATATATACGGATTTTGAACCTCGCGGATTTTCGGCGATATCCAGGTAACCGATTTGTTCCTCGGCGGCACCCGCGGTGACGAGTACCGCGAGGAGGAATGTGCCCGGCGTTTTCGGGCCTTCCGGAAGTCGCTTTGCGAAGCTTTCCTTCACTTCGGCGAAGCTCTCTTCGAACGGACGATCGCGAAAGTTCGGCGACGTGCGCGCGTAATCTTCGCACGTCCACGCCGCGTATTCCGTGAATTGGGTGTCGGTCATCGTCGCGAGACGAAGGACGGAGCTCAAGCGGCTTTTTTCTCACTGGCAGGAGTGCCTGGATCGATATCCTTCAGTGCGTTTAGAACGTCCGCGGCCGAGGTCTCCGTGGAAGGAGTGGCGGCCGGAGTTTCTGGATTCGCTGCTTTCAGGGCTTGGGCCGCAATTTCTGCCGCGGCGGCCGCGGCCATTTCGGCAGCGACCTTTTCGTCGGACGGAGCGCCGCCTTCGTCGGATTCGACAGGGGCGGGGACTTCGTTCGGATCTTTCGCAATCGCGGCGACCGTGTCGGTCATGCCTTCAGGCTTCTTTTTAAACGCCTCTTCTAAGAAGAGCGCTTTTTTATTCACGTACAGGCCGTCGAGTTCGGCGCAGTACTTCGTAAATTCTGCTTCCTGAGCCGCGTCCGACCAGATCAGCGCGAGACCGACCCGATAGGGATAGGACTGGGCCGTCAGAACGTGCGAAGAGGACGGTTGGTACTGGCTCCACACGACTTTCGCGAGGAGACGAAAATGCTTCGGATGTTCGATCTCGACGTTAATTTCCGAATTCGGACTCAGGCCGGTCACCGCGTAGGCGAAGAAACCCGCGGGAGTAAGATCGTTGAGAAGGACGTGGGCGGGGACTTCGACCAGGAAATCGCTTGTGTCGCGGAAGCTCAGCGCGACGTCTGCGCGGCGAATGTGAATCGGACGAGTCAGCCGGTCCTTTTCACGGGCTCGGGCCGACATCAGCGCTTTAATTCGTTGGTTGGTTGAAGACCACATAAAGGCAAACGCCCCTTCTCAACCCTCTTATCGGTCGAAAAGGAGCGTTTCTGTAGGTGCCTTTACGATTGAAAACGAGACTTAAGTCCCCGGAATTAGATGCTAAATCCAAGGTGGAGGACGTAGCGACGATCTTCCTGGCCGCCCGCATTGAGCGACATTTCTTCACCATACGTCGAGAGATCGAGCTTCAGGACCGGTAGGTCGAAGCCGACGCCGCAGGTGAGATAGCCTTGGTTCACACCTGCCCGAAGGAAGATGTAGTCCTTGATCCCGAGTTCGCCACCGAGGTGGAGTAGACGGAAGAGCGATCCACCGGAGTTGTTTCCGATGTCTTGGACCTCGAATGCGAAGGTGCTCGACGTGAATCCTAGGAATCCCGGTTTCCGTGCGGCCAAGCCGGCATTGAAAGTCCGAGGCTGTGAAATCGGCAGAGGCTGATCGCCGCTGACGAGACTGACCTTCTGGTCGTACTTGCCTCCCTTTACGTTATTGATCGTGAACGCGTCCTGGAGCTGCCAGCCGTCGGGTGACCAGTGGATGTTGTGTCGCATTCCGAGATCAGCGTCGGCGTCCGCGCCTTCACCCGCATGGTCTTTCCACGATGAGAAGTTGCTGCCCTTGATATAATCGATCGTCGAAAAGTTCCCGAGCGTCGCTAAACGATAAACGTAGTGAGCGGTGATCCCGACGGCGATAGACTCGTCGTGGAGGAATTTACGCGAGAAAGTCACGGCTGGACCGAGATCGGTGAAGACATTGGGTTCGAGCGACATGTTTTTACGCAAGCCGATGTCCGCCTGAGTGCTGTGAATCAGGCCGACCGCAAACGAGTTCCGCGCATCAAAGAAGTGCGGAGAATAAAATGCCGGAATGATTTCTTGGATCCGAATGTGGTTGTTCGTACCGGCAGTTGCCGCGACGTTTTCGATCGTATCGCCCGACTTCGTCAGTTTACCGAGGTTCGCAATCGAACCCGAATTCACTTCGAAGGTGAGGTTGATGATATCGAGGCGCCAGTGCGGGTTGTCCGAAGTCTTCGCCGGGTTACCGAAGAAGTTTTCGTCGAACTGGCCGGTCGTGTACCGAACACCACCCATGCCGTCGGCGCGAGCCGAGGTGTAGGGGCGAATGATGTTGTCGTAAGTACGGGCTTCCGCCGAAACGGTTGCGAGGAGGGTAGCGGTAGAGATTAGAAAGAGGTTCTTTTTCATGTTCATTTTCTCTTTCTGTTAGCGGCCGACGCCGAGGGAGGTCAGGAGGCAGCGGTAGGTGTTGTCGACGCCGGGAGTACCCGAGCCTAGCTGGCTGATCAGGCTGTACGACGGTCCCGAAGCGATCCCGAGTTCGGTGAGGGCAGTATTTGCGGCGTTGATTGCGCCCTGAAGAGTGCCCCAGGTGGCGGAGATCGAACCGGCCGAGGTCAGTGTGACTGTCGCGGCCGCGCCGATCCCATCGGACTTCACACAGCTCGCGCACGTTCCCGGGAAGGTATTACAAGTCGTGGTGTCCCCGATGAAGTCCGACTTATTCAGCACTCCGTCGATGACAATATTCGTATTCGATCCCATCACTTCGCCGGCGATCGCGATCGAAGCGAGGAAAGAAGTGAAACCTCGAAGGCTCGAATTCGTGATATTCCGCGAACTCTTGAATGCCGAGAGTAACGTCGCGAAACACGAAGTGCTGACTCGCGCGTTCATTTTTTCGGCCATGGCCGTGATCATGATGCCCGGATTCGCGGTCGCGCTCGAAGCCTGAGAAAGGGCCGTCGCGAAAGCGTCGATGTCCGCTCCGCATGAATCGAGGTCGACGAAGATGAGCTCCGCCGTAGCCGTTTCGTCGCCCGAAATTTTTCCGTAATATTCGCGCGCTTTATCGATATCGCCGCGATCGAACGCAGCACGAGCGGCGGACAAGTTCTGCTGGTTGCCGCTTGGCTTGTCGATTGGGCTATAAACATTCAGGCACGACGTAGATCCCAGAACGACGACGAGCGCCGCAAGGGATAGAAATACACGATTCCACTTAATCATTTAAAGGGCTCCTCAGTTTGAATTGAGGAAAGCGTAACGGTCTACCGGGGTGCGATCAAGCGGGCCGATCAAGCCGTGAAAGTTTTTTCACCGCGGCCGAGCGCGGCGTGGAGGAGGAGCATCTTTGCCCGGAGTTCTTCGAGGGTCCCGTCGTTGGTGATGTGATGAGTCGCGGCGGCACGCTTCACTGCGGCGGGTGCTTGAGCGCCAAGAAATTGTCGGGCGATCGTCGGATCCATCCGGTCCCGGGTGATAAGCCGTGCGAGTTGGATCTCGGGTGCGCTTTCGACGAGGATCACCCCCGGGAAATCGCCCGCTCGACCGGCTTCGACGAGTAGCGCGGCTTCGTAAATGGCATAGTGCGTGCCGACGAATCCACCGGGAGAGGGGCGGGCCGCGATCGCCGCGAAACGCCGTCTACTTTCAGTGGCGATCAGCGGATGAAGGATGCTCTCCAAACGTCGTTTATCTTCCGGGCTGGCGGCAATGCGAGCGCGAAGGGCCGCGGGATCGAGCGTGCCGAACGCTTGGAAAATCGGAGCTTCGGCCGCGCCGCCCGGTGCCCGAAGTTCGCGGGCAATCGCATCGGCGTCGATGACTTCGACTCCGAGTTCGCGCAGAAATCCGGCCGCTGCTGATTTCCCGGAGGCGATCCCGCCGGTCAGGCCATAAATCCGAAAGGATTTTAAGGGAGTGATCGGGAAAGAACTCACTTCGTCTCCCGTTCGATCTTCTTCGCCTGGTCCCAGTAGCGATCCATCTCTTCGAGGGTCGAGCCCTTCAGTTCTTTTCCCGCTTTCCGAAACGAATCTTCGACGAACCGAAACCGGCGTTCGAACTTTGCGAGAAACGCACGAAGCGCATCTTCAGGTTTCGTTTTCGCCATGAAAGCGACGTTACAAACGGAGAACAGCAGGTCACCGATTTCCTCATCGATTGCTTTCTTTTCGCCCGAGCGAATCGCCGCGGTAAGTTCGCGAATCTCTTCTTCGAGTTTTCCGAGTGGTCCTTCGATATCCGGCCATTGGAAGCCGACCTTCGTCACCTTGTCGATCGTCTTTTCGGCCCGCGCGAGGGCGGGAAGGGCCTTCGGAATACCGTCGAGTGCAGAGGGCGAAAGGCCCGCCGAGGTCGCTTTTTCGGTGGCCTTAATCGCGTCCCATTTTTTGACGACATCGTCGGCATCCTTAACCGTGGCGTCTCCGAAGACATGGGGATGACGCCGGATCAGCTTCTCGTCGAGGGTGCGCGCGACATCGGCGAAAGAGAACGCTCCGGCCTCGCGCGCCAT
>JBBQMV010000184.1:0-5873 GCA_038329315.1 Bdellovibrionia bacterium
CTGGAACGCCGAAGCGTGTAATTCCGGGAGGTCTTTCGCGGTCGAGAATACTTTTTTCTCCGAGCGCGAGAACGACGGCGGATCGAGAATCACGGCGTCGAACCGATCGCCGCGCTTTTCGAACTTCGGAAACCATTCGAACACGTCGCCGTAGATGAAATCCGCGTCGCCGTTCGGACCTTCGTCGGGCTTTCCGAAGTTCATTTCCCAGTTTTCCTTCGCCCACGCGACCGTCGGACGCGAAAGGTCGAGTGTGACCGAGCGAATCGCTCCGCCCTGCCGAGCCGCGATCGAGAGTGACCCGGTATATGCGAAGGTATTCAACACCCGACGAGCCCCGGTATTTAAGATGAGCCATTCCCGAAGGGGCGCGTGATCGAGGAAGAGCCCGGGATGCTTCGTTCCGAGAAAACGAATCCGGTACTTCAGCCCGAACTCCGTGATGTCGACGAATTCCGGGACCTGCCCGAAAAGGAGAGTCGAGTCTTCCGGGGTGTCCTTCTCGGGACGCTCGAGAAGGACTGCGCCCGCTACGCCCTTATCCCGAAGAAATTTTTCCAGTCCGGTCCGTGTTTCCGCACTGAGTGCGAGCACTCCCCCGACCTCCCACGAAAACACCCAGGCGTACGCATCGCGCCCTTCGCCTTGAAAAAACTCAATCGCGATACGCGAGAGCTCGGGATGACCGTCGCCTTCACCAGGGCCGTGAAAAATTCGGAGGGCGCCGACTGAAGAGGAAAGCAGCGCTTCGCGCACTTTCCACGCGGCTTCGAGTTTTTGAATCATATCTTAGGTTCCGATCTCTGGGTGGTCGCCCAGGCCGCGTAACCACGCGACCCATTCTGAAAAATCTGGCGGCATCGGCGCGACGAATTCGCGCTCCTTTTTTCCAACTCCGAAGGCTTCGGAGTCGTCCGGTAGAGTAAGCCGTTCCGCATGCAGAGCAAACCGAGTAAAATCGATCCCCCCGAACTTCCGGAGTCCGCCGTATTTCGTATCACCGAGAATCGGAAATCCTTCGGACTCGAGATGAATCCGGATTTGGTGACGACGGCCCGTCGCGATTCGCACCCGTGCTAGAAAGGCGGCGTTCGGTTCGTTTCCGAACCGCTCGAGAACTTGGATTTGGGAAAGGGCCGGCTTTCCTTCGATCGGTTTATTCACGCGAAATGCCGGGAGGCGCGGACGACCACCCGCCAGCGCGAGGTATTCTTTTTTCACGTGGTGCTTCTCGAACCAGCGGTTCGCGGCACGGTGGGCATCGGGATCGCGCGCGACCAGCAGCACGCCACTCGTATCCCGGTCGATGCGGTGAACCGGGATGTGCCGCTTCTTCGGATAGAGCCTCGAAAGGATCTTCAACACACTCACCTCGCGCGAGTTCGTCCCCGGGACGGACAGAAGTCCGGCGGGTTTATTCACGACGATAAAGTGAGGGTTTTCCCAAAGAATCGCGAGTTCAGGGTTCACGCCCTGACCGTAACAGGTTAGGCTCCGAAGGTCATGAAAACGCTTCTCATTCGACTCTCGATACTCGTGGCGATCGGCGCCGGTGCCTTCGGTTTTTTTAGCCGCGGCCCGGACTTCCCGGTCGAGTGGACTCGCGAAGTCCCTTCGAAGGAAGCCGTGTCGGCGCTCATGCCCGCGCTTCGGGACACCCGAAATTTTCCGATTTTTCACCACGCCCTGAAGGGAATTACCCTCTTCGAAAACGGGAAACCGATCGAGACCTACGACCGTATCACGCCCGGCATGACCGCCGTCTTCGGGATCGAGCCGAAGGCGAAGGAGTGGAAGCGGTTTGAAATCCGCGCGGAAGTACTTCCGCCAAAGGCGGGCGAAACCCTGCGTTTTCGCATGCTCGAAGAATCGACCGGAAAGACCACCCGCCTGGTCGACGGATTCGAATGGTGGGTCGGCGTTCGTCCAGCTACCGCGGAAGAGGCGAAACACGGAAACCTGAGCTACGTATTTGGCGGTGCTACGGCCGTCACGAAGAACGGCCGCGCTCGGTTTTTCGGCCGAATTGCTCCGAAAATCCTGATGAATCAACTCTACCAAATCGATCTCGTTCGCCTGGCGAACTTTACGGAGAATAGGGAGGCTTGGGCGAAAGAAAACGACCCGGTCTACCAATAGACCGGCGAACGATCTTCCGCTAAGCTCCGGCTATGGCCTTCGACTTGAAATCCTACGACTCGAAGTGGATCGGTGACACGCTGAGTATAAGTCCGCGTTTTACTCGGACTTATTCCGTAATCACGAGTGACTCCCGAAAAGCGAAAGCGGGGAGCCTCTTCGTCGCGCTTCCTGGCGATACGTTCGATGGGCACGACTTCATTTCCGCCGCGGTTCAAGCCGGAGCGGAGGCGATTCTCGCCAGCGCCGGAAAGATTCCCCCGGGCCTCCCCGCCGATATCGAAATTTTTGCAGTACGCGATTCGCTCGCGGCCTATCGCGATCTCGCCCATGCGTGGCGGAAGAGGTTCTCGATTCCATTCATTGTCGTCGCCGGTTCCGTGGGTAAAACGACAACGAAGGAACTACTCGCCGCGATTCTTCGCGGCCGTTTCCGTAGCGTCGTCTCGACCTTGGGTTCCCAGAACGGTTTCGTCGGAATTCCGATGACCCTCCTGAGCGTTCCCGACGGCGCCGAAGTGGCCGTCATCGAAGTCGGCATCGACGAGCCCGGCGCGATGGCGAAACACATCTCCCTCGTCGAACCGACCCATGCTTGCCTGACCGCGATCGGGCCGGAACACCTCGAAAAGCTCATCGACGTCGAAACCGTCGCCCGCGAAGAAAGCCTCGCGCTGCTTACGCCGGCGAAAACCGGAGCGACCGTCGTCGTGCGCCTCGACGATCCGTGGATTTCTAAAATTTCGAACGCGCTCCCTGCTGAAGCGAACCTATGGACTTGCTCGCTCTCGAATTCCGGAGAAAAGGCACTCCTCGATAAGTCCGTGCGCGGCGAATACCTTTCGGACCGCGAAGCCCTTCGGGTTCTCCTCGCGGACGGATCGGGGTTCGAACTCGCGATGCCGATTCCCGGCGCGCACAACGCCGGAAATCTCCTCGTCGCCGTTACGCTCGCGCGGTCACTCGGCTTTTCTCCGATCGAAATCCAGCGCGGGCTTTCGGGTTTCCAAGGCGCCGTCGGACGTTCCGAGCTTCGGATCCTGCCGGGCTCGACGCCGGTTCTCTGCGATTACTACAACGCGAACCCCACTTCGGTCGAAGCGGGACTCGATCTCCTTTTCTCGGTCGCGGCGAAGCATGGCTCTAAAAAGAAAATCGCCGTTTTGGGCGACATGCTCGAACTCGGTGCGAATGAAGAAGCATTTCACCGCGCTCTCGCCGGAAAGCTCGGCGCGACCCGCGTCGATACGATTTTTCTCTACGGAGAACGAATGCGGTGGCTCTTCGACGAACTGAAAAAACGCTCGTCACCTGCGCGAGTCGGACATTTCGGAACACACACCGAACTTGCCGATGCACTCGCGCGGGAAATGCAAAGCGGCGACGCGCTGCTGATTAAGGGTTCGCGCGGAATGAAAATGGAAGAGGTCTGGAAGCGAGTCGAACCGATCCTTCTGGCCTCGAATACGGTAGGTGGCTCATGACGAAGGTATTCACGAAGCGGGCACAGATCCTCGAACCGACCGAAGCGAATATCCAGCTCGCCGCCCGGGTTTTGAAGCAAGGCGGCCTCGTCGCGATGCCGACGGAAACCGTTTACGGTCTCGCCGGGAACGCGTTCGAAGCCGGTGCGCTCTCGAAGATTTTCCTCACGAAAGAACGCCCGACGTTCGATCCGCTCATCGTCCATATCGCGCCGGAGTCGGCGACCCTCGCCGGCCTCATGCGTGAGCAGCTGATTTATCCCCACGACCTTTCGGACGCCGCGATTAAGCGAATCGATGCGCTCATTCGGAAATTCTGGCCGGGTCCCCTCACCCTCGTTCTTCCGAAGAGCGATCTCGTTCCGGATCTCGCGACCAGCGGCATGGAAACCGTCGCGATTCGCGCGCCGAAACATCCGGTCGCCCGCGCGCTCATCAAGGAACTCGGACTCGGCGTCTGCGCTCCGAGCGCGAACCGATTTGGACGGATCAGCCCGACGTCGGCCGCCGATGTGATGGAAGAACTCGGTGACCGGATTGATATTATTCTCGACGGCGGACCGTGCGAAATCGGACTCGAATCGACGATTCTGCGGATTACTGAAGATGGCGAACCGATCCTGCTTCGTCCGGGCACCGTCTCGCGCGAAGAAATCGAAGCGCTGCTCGGGACGAAAGTCCTCGACTCCCGCGATGCGCCGGAAGGGACGGCGCAGATCGCGCCCGGCCGCCTCGCTTCGCACTACTCTCCATCGAAGCCGTTCCTGATCCTCCCGAACTCGATCGCCCAGATGATGACTCCGCCATCCTTCGGGACCGCGAAACCGAAAAAGGTCGGGCTGCTCACCTTCTCCGGTAAAACCGCGGAGGCCGCGGAAACCCTCTCGGAGATTCTCGAGCTTCCGGTCGTCGCCGAAACCCTTTCCGAAACCGGAAACTGGGAAGAAGCGGCGCGAAATCTCTTTCGAAAACTGCGGGCGCTCGACGCGTCGGACGCAGATTTCCTTGTGGCCGAACCGGTTCCGCCCGCCGCCATCGAGAGTAATGGAATCGCGTTTGCGATCGCCGATCGCCTCATGCGGGCGGCGGGGCCGAAGCTTTAGCCTAATGCGATCGAGTCGATCGCACCCAAAAATAAACGAGCGAGACCGCCACCGAAGTGAGACCCGCCGCAAGCCCGATCCAGATCCCCGGTACACCCATCCCTCGGTAAAATCCGAAGTAGAGCCCGAGTGGTAAACCGATGAGCCAATGCCCGACGCCGTTCGTAACCGCCGCGACGACCGTATTTCCGAGGCCACGAAGTGCGCCGGTCGCGATGACCTGGGCACCGTCCGAGATCTGAAAAAGCGCGGCAATGAAGAGGATCTTCCTCGCCGATTCGATGACGGCGGAGTCGGTGGTGTAGACCCCTAGCGCCGGCTGGGCGAACACGATCAGGAGGGTCGACGAAATCACCGCGAAACCGAGGCCGAGGGCGAACGCAGAATTCCCCGTTCGCCGCGCGAGTGCGAAATCCTTCGCGCCGACCGCTTGGCCGACGAGCGAACCCGTCGCGGAGCCGATGCCGAGCGGAACCATAAACATCAACGACGCCGTATTCAGTACCAATTGGTGGGCCGCGAGATCAATCGACGCGAATTTCGCCGCGAGCGCAGTCGAGAGCGAGAAAACGCCGACTTCGAGGAGCATCTGCGCGGAAGCGGGAAGCCCGAGATCTAACACCTCACGAATAATCGCGGAATTGAAGCGAAAGATCCCCTGAATCTTAAGGACGAATTTCGCGCGGTATTCGCGCCAAGCGACGTACCCCACGAGCATCGCCATCATGGCGAACCGGCCGATCACGTTCGCAACCGCGAGTCCGTTATAACCGAGATTCGGGAAGCCATAGCGACCCTCAATGAGTGCGGCATCGAGAAGGAAGTTCAACACGTTCGCGATCACGAGGACGACGAACGTCGGTACGGCGATCGACTGGGCTTGGAGATAGGATTTCGCCGAATTAAAAATAAAAACCGGAAGGTAGCTCACCGCCGTCATGAGCATGAAAGCGCGCGCGTACGGGACCGCTTCTGGATTCAGTCCGAATCGATGAAGGATGAGGGCGATCCCCGAAGTCGCGAGTGCGGCCGGAATCGAAATCGCGAGCGAGAGGTAAACGCCCTGAACGAAGACGCGGAATGCACGCGGACGATCGCCCGAACCGATCGCACTCGCGGCCGGAAAATCGAGCCCGAAGATCAGTCC
>JBBQMV010000185.1:0-5846 GCA_038329315.1 Bdellovibrionia bacterium
TGCTGGCGAAGAAGTCCATGAGCGGACCGAACGAGGCCTGCACTCGCGAAAGACGAAGATTCAGCCGCACGTACTCCTCGCCGATCGTACGGAACCGTGAATACTGCACTTCTTCACGAGCGAAAGCCTTCACCACGCGAATTCCGTTTAGGTTCTCCTGCGCCATCGCGGAAAGCTCGGAGAACTGGTCCTGGGACGCTTTGTATCGGTCATGGATCGCGCCTTCGAGTTTCCAAACGATAAACGGAATGATCGGGAGCGAAATCATCGCGAGTAAAGTTAACTGCGGCGAGAGCCAGTACATCGCGACCGGAACCGTCGCGAGGTAAAAGAGCGCATCCGCAAACGTGAGAAGGCCCGGTCCGAGAAACTGGCGAACCGATTCGACGTCGCCATTTGCGAGCGCCATGAGATCGCCGACCCGATTTTTATCGAAAAAACTCCCGGGGAGTCCGAAGAGGTGTTCGACAAAGTCGCCGCGAAGATCGCGGCCCGCGAGCATACTTGAACGAATGAGAAAAATCCGCCAACCCCAGCGGCAGAAGCCCTGGACGAAAAGTACGCCAAAGTAAAAGCCCGCGAAAATAATGAGATCGCGGTACGGCTTTAGCTCTACGACCGAATCGACGGCCTTCTTCAAAAGAATCGGTGGGAGAATCTCAAGCAAATCGACCAGTACGAGCGTCAACATTCCGAAGAACATGAGCTTTCGGTAACGGACGAGGTATTTAACTAAGAGTGAGTTTCGTTCCCGAAATCGCCCAAAGAAGGAATCGGCAGGCGAAGCTGCGACAGACATTGCTTGAAATCCGGGGTTAATGGCGCCTTAAAAGAAGTAGCCAGCTTAGTAACCGGGTGAGGGAATGTCAACGCAGCGGCATGCAGCATTACGCGAGAAACCTCGGCATTTCCGGTGATTTTAGTCAGACCGCCGTAAGTGCGATCACCAATGATCGGCGCACCGCCTCCAGCGAGGTGTACCCGGATCTGATGCATCCGGCCAGTCCGCGGTCGAGCCTCCACGAGCGCGAACCCATCGACTGCCGCGACCCTGCGGAAATCCGTAATCGCGCGATCGCCGCCCGAGCGAACGGCGGTCATCTTCCCGGCCTTCCCCTTCTCGCGGGCGAGGAAGTTGTCGACTTGCCAGGTCTCTGGAAGCGGTCGAACCGTTCCGACAATCGCGAGGTAAGTCTTCTGGGCGAGATGCTCGGCGAACGCGCGACCGATCTCGGCGTTCGCTTCCTTTTTCTTGGTGAAGACCATGACGCCCGAAGTGTCGCGATCGAGGCGGTGATGGAGCCCGACGTAGGCGGCATCGCCGTCGCGGGCTTTCAGAAATTTCTGGAGAAGGACGTAGAGGTTAGCCCGAGCCTCATCGAGCGTCGGCTGGGTCGGGAGACCGGCGGGCTTATTCACGCCGACGATCCACTCGTCCTCGAAAAGAATTTCGTCCGCGGTCAGTTTCCACTCTTTCGGAGCGACCCGCTCCCCTTCCGTCCCAAGTTTCGCTGGATCGATATAAACTTCTACGCGAGCGCCCGAGCGGCAGGTCTTCGAAGCGATCCGAACTCGGCCACCGTTTAGGTAAACCGCTCCCGCGATAATCAGCTTCCGGATTTTTCCCTTCGAAAGGGTAAGGCCCATCCGCGCGACGTCGGTGGATTCGCCGAGAAGCACGGCCAGCGCTTGGTCTAAGCGCTGCCCTTCCGTCGGGCCTTTGATCAGGAAGCTGAGTTTCTTAAGCGCCAATTTAGTCCCGAATCCCGAGGAGCGCGCGCGCTTCTTTCATCGTCGCGACCGGACGGCCGACTTCATGAGCAATCCGCGCGATCCGGGCGACGAGCTCGGCATTCGACTTCGCGACGACGCCCTTCGAGTAGAAGATATTGTCCTCGAAACCGACCCGAACGTGTCCTCCCATGACGAGCGCCTGGACCGCGAGTGGAAGCTGATAGCGGCCGACGCCAGCCACGCCCCAGTGCACACCTTCCGGCATAAAAGAAACCATGTGGGCGAGATTCTTCGGCTCGCCGGACATTCCGCCAGGGACTCCGAGTACGAATTGGAAGTGGAGCGGATCTTTTAGTATTCCTTTTTTCGCGAGTCGGAAGCCGACTTCGACCATACCCGCTTCGTAAACTTCGAGCTCCGGCATCACGCCGTATTTCTGCATCTGGAGAGCAAAAGCTTCGATGTCCTTCGGGTGGTTGATGAAAATATCATCACCGAAATTCAAGGTGCCGAGATTTAGCGAAGCCATTTCCGGTTTCAGCGCCAACGGCTTCGCGCGATTTTCGATCGTCTCCCCGACCGCGCCACCCGTCGAAATCTGAATGATGACTTCCGGCACGCGCGCGCGAATCGCGTCGATCGCTTCTTTAAAACGCTCCGGGCGCTGCGAAGGTTTTCCGTCGTCTTCCCGAACATGAAGGTGAATAATCGAGGCACCCGCCTTCACGCACTCTTCGGCGGCGATCGCCTGGTCTTTCGGCGTGATCGGGAGGTTCGGCTGCTTTTCACGGGTCGTTTCGGCGCCAGTAATCGCGCACGTAATGATGACGGGGTTCATGAGGTCAACTCCTTCTGATTCAAAATTCGCAGATAACGATTCAAACTTTCCCAAAGGATCCGGTCATGGACCTCAGCCGGCGTACGCGACTTCACAAGCCCGTCGAACATTTCGTGATGGTAGACAGGACTCGGGAGGTTCCGCTGAGGAACGCCGAAATCGACGCCCGCGTTCGCGAACCGGGCCGCCAGATCAGAATACCAATTCGCAAACTCGGGGCTCGTGGCCGAAGGAAAACCATCGATACGAGCCTCCACCGCTTCGACTAAAACGCGCCGAAGGATCGGCATGGAACTCACCGAGAACGCCTTCGAGTAAAATGAAACCGCAGTTTTCGGATCGAACTTCCAAGGCTTCGCAGATTCGACCGCGCGTCCACTCGATTCACCCGTCGGCATTTCCATTTTCGCAAGCGGCCGCGGAGAAGCGTCCGACAGCGCGATCGGACGATGTCCGCTTGAGACGAGTCCGGTCTGGAGGAGTATGAGTTCCTCAACGAAGAACTGGAGGGCTGGACCCTTGGCTTTCGGCGACGACGTTTCGAAATCGCGGTAAGCACCGGTGTGCATAACGCCGTTCAAAATCCCCTCGATGGAAGCCCCTTGGTTCAAACTCGCATGATATTGGTTGAACGCCTGGGGATCCTTCGGATCGCGGCCGAATACGACGCGAATCATCTCGGCTAGGAGTTCAGAATTCTCCCGACTTTTCCGAGCCGCCGCCGAAAGAAAGTCAGATTCGGGTGGGGGCGCGACTCCGGTCGGACTGGCCTCGTGATGCCTTCCCATCGATTTCAAATCGGAGAACTTACACCCGGGCGCGAGAAAGAAAGCACCGATGAGCAAAACCCCCAGCCAAGGCGCGCCGAGCGCTTTCGGGGGACGGGATTTTCCCATGAAGCCCGCGAGTACGAGTACGGTGAAAACGTAGGGCAGAATTTGGATGAACTGGACCGGGATCGGTTGGTCTCCGAAGATCGGAACACCCTGAAGGCGAATCTGAATCGCGTCCGTCAAGCCGAAGAAGAGACAAGCGAGGAGCGTCGGGATCGGACGCCATTTTCCGAAGATGAGCGCGGCCAGTGCCATGAATCCACGTCCTGCGGTCATCCCGCGTGAGAACGAGGACGAGAGGAAAATCGAAAGCGTCGCGCCGCCCATTCCCGCAAGTGCCCCGGCGGCGAGTACTCCGAACCACCGGACCGCGCGGACTCTTACTCCCGCCGTCGAAAGTGCTTCTGGATGTTCGCCCGCGAAACCCAACCACAGCCCTAAGCGCGAATAGCGGAACCAAAATGCGATTCCGATCACGACGACAAGCGCGAGGTAGAGTGGCTGATTTCCGAACCGGTCGGCGAGTTCGAGCGAAGGCGTCGCCCCCGTCGAATCGAAAAACGCTTTCGTGAGAAGCGGCGTAACCCCAAACGCGAAGAGGTTGATCGCCGTACCGGCCACGATTTGGTCGGCCCGAAACTGAATCACGAAGAGCGCGTAAATCGCGGCGAGGACGATCCCCGCGAGGACTCCGAAGAGCGCTCCGATCCAAGGGGAGTGAGTAAGCGAGGCCGCCGTCGCTGCGGCGAAGGCGCCGACGAGCATCAGTCCCTCAAGCGCGATATTAATCACGCCCGAACGTTCACTCATAATTCCGCCCATCGCAGCGAACACGAGCGGCACCGATACCCGGAAGGTCGAAAGAAGAATCGAGATGATCATGGCGCCCGCGCCGAATTCACCGACGGAGTTCATTTCATCACCCGCCCTTTCGAGCCGCGCATGCGGCGAATGACGAACTCCCAGAATGCCGTCGCGGAGACCGTGAGGATAATCAAGGCCTGAAGAATTTCGCTAAAATCACGGGTCACTTTTTCGGTTTCCATGTCAAGCGCGCTGGCGCCTTTGTGAAGCGCACCGAAAAGAAGTGCCGAGGCAACGACTCCAAGCGGCCGATTTCGTCCGAGTAGCGCGACGGCAATCCCCATAAATCCATATTCCGGGGAAAAACCCATTTGGAATTTACCCGACGATCCGAGCACTTCGTTTATTCCGACCATCCCGGCGACGGCGCCCGCAAGTGACATCGCGATTATTCTGATTCGACCCGAATCGATACCGACCGTTCGAGATGCCTCTTCGTTATCGCCGACCGCACGGATTTCGTAGCCGAGAGTCGTCCGCCAGAGGAGAAGCCAGACGATGATCGCGGTGATGATCGCGATGATGAACGAAGCATTCAGCGGCGTATCGCCAAACCAATTCCACTTCGCGAAATGAAACTGGGGCGCGATCAGAGCCGTTTCCGGAATCTGATTCTCTTCGCTCTTGAAATGATAAAGCGTGAGGTAGCTCGTGATGCCGATCGCGATGAAATTCATCATGATCGTGTTAATGACTTCATGAGAACCGCGGCGCGCCCGCAGCCAACCCGGAATGAATCCCCACACCGCGCCCGCCGCCATCGCCGCGACTGCACCGAGAACGGGGGCGAGCGGAGCCGGCACGTTTTTTCCGACGATACCGACGATCGCGGCCGCCATCGCTCCCCACATCAGCTGGCCTTCGGCGCCGATGTTAAACATTCCGGCCTGGAAAGCGATCGCAACCGAGAGGCCGGTAAAAATCAGCGGCGTCGCGTAGAAAAGCGTCATCCCGAGATCTTCGCGAGTTCCGACGGAGCTCTTCACTAAGGTCTTCAGCACGAGAATCGGCGAATCCCCGAGAAGCTTCACCGCGATCAGCGAAAGCGCCACACCGAGGAGAATCGCGGCGATCGGCTGAAACACTCCGAGTGCGAAGGTCTTCCAGGAGAACGGCGTATCGAGGTTCGAGTCCGTCGTCATGTCCGCGCCCCCTCTTTTCCGCCGCCCATGACCTGACCGATGCGTTTTTCATCCGCCTCGCCGCGTGCGAACTCCGCGACGATCCTACCGGAGAAAAAAACCAGAATACGGTCGGAGAGCTGGAGAATTTCGTCGAGTTCCGAAGAAACGAGAAGGACACCGACGCCTGCTTCGCGAGCCTTTAGAATTCGCCCATTGATGAATTCGATCGCGCCGACATCGACTCCACGGGTAGGCTGCGCGACGACGAGCACTTTCGGATCTCGCTCGAACTCGCGCGCGATGATGACTTTTTGTTGGTTTCCGCCGGAGAGGTCACGAATCTTCAAATCGACCCGTCGAGGGCGGATATCGAAGGTGGTGATCGCGCGGGAGATGCCCGCGCGAATCCAGCGTCGCCGGAGCCAGCCGTACCAGGAATAGGAGCTCTGCTGA
>JBBQMV010000186.1:0-5825 GCA_038329315.1 Bdellovibrionia bacterium
AGTTTGGAAAGTTTGATTTAAAATTTAACGACCTTTAACCGGATAGAACCTACATGAGAACGATTACTGAATTTTTTGGAATGACCCTGAAGACCGCCGCTGAAAAAATCCCTGCGTTGACTGCCGAAGCGAAGGCCGGCGCTGCCGAAGCCATGAAGGCCGAAGGAAAGACGGACGAAGAAATCGCCGCCGGACTTCCGGCTGCGGAAAAAGCTGCGATCGATGCCAAGATCGGCGAAGTGTTCAAGCTCGAAGGCGACAAGCTCGCGATGTTTTCGAACGCGCTCGAAATGGTGAAGGACGCTCGCGGAACCGTGAAGCGGATCCTCGTCCAAGCGAAGGCGAAGGAAGACGAAAAGGCTCCTTCGAACGCAAAAGAAATCGACGGCAAGTTCTACGTCATCGAGGGTTTCCCAGAAGCAAAGCGCGAAGAGCCACGCGATGAACGCGGCGGAAAATTCGGCGACAAGCGCGGCGGTAAGGGTGGAAAAGGCGGCAAGCCAGGCCGTGACGGCGATCGTGCACCTCGCGGAGGCGATCGTCCTTCCGGCGACGCTCCTCGTGCACCACGCGCACCCCGTGCGGATGCTGGCGCTCCCGGTTTCCAAACGGTAACCGGTGATGCAGGTCGCGCCCCTCGGACGCCCCGCGCTCCAGCCGAAGCATATAAGGGTCCTAACCGCATCGGCGGAAAGCCAGCCGGCGCTTCCGATCCATCTTCGGCGACCTAATGAATCGTTCGGAATCGTCCGCGCTTGCGAAAAATTTCGCGAAAACGGCGCTCGGTCTTTTGATCGGCGTCGGGATCGCGATATTCGCAGTGCGGGCGACCGGCGTTTCGCGGGAAGGAATTCTCGCGAATCTCGCCGTGGCGAGTCCGTGGAAAATCGCGCTCGGGATGCTCGGTGGCTTCGTACTTTCGGCCTCCCAAGCGGTACGTTGGCGCGCGATCCTGAACGGCATTCATCCGGTTCGGTTCTTCACGGTTTTCCAATCGAAACTCGTCGGTTACGCCGCAAATTCGATTTTGCCAGGACGTCTGGGTGATCTCGTGCGCATCGAGTTCGTTTCGGCCGTGACTCAGATTCCGCGCTCGAAAGTTCTCGCTACGGGAATCACGGACCTTTGGTTCGACAAGATGGGATGGATCCTAACGTTCGGAATCGCGACCTTCGTCGCGCCGATGCCGGACTGGGTTTTGAAGGCGATGGGCGTGATGGGGGGGCTCCTCCTCATCGTGGGCGGCCTTCTCTTTTATCTCTCGCGTGGAAAGACGGGCGACACCGTCCTCGGGCGCTTCCGTGAAGGGCTCGATCAGCCGAACTTCGGTCGGCTTTGCTTGCAGCAGCTTTGGCTTTCGCCCCTCTCCTGGGTTTGGGAAACCCTACTCATTCTCTTCGTCGCCGGTGCCTTCGGAATCCCACTGAACTTCGCCCAGGCGTTCGCGGTGCTGACGGCGTTTAACGTTTCGATGGTCGTGCCGATTCCGGCGAATGCCGGCATGTTTGAAATCGCGGCGACTTTCGCGCTGAAAGAATTCGGAGTCGCTCCGGACCAAGCGCTGGCCTTCAGCTTGATTTACCACCTCATGCTTCTCATTCCGGGGGTCCTTGCCGGAGCGATCTTCTTTAGTCAGCACGGCGGAAAATTTGAACTGGTTCGCGCGCTGGGTAAGCTGCGCCAGCCGAAGGTGGTGAATCCATGAGCGTCGAACGTCTCTCCTCTGAAATGCACGTGGAATGGGATACCTTCGTAAACGCACATCCGCTTTCTACGGTTTTCCACCTGAGCGCTTGGAATCGGATCGCGAAGAAAGTCTACGGGATCGAAAATACGATCATCGTCTCTCGGGATTCCACGGGCGCCATCCGCGCTGGCACGACCGCATTTTTCGCGAAGCGCCCGGGGAGCTGGTACGTCACGAGCGGAATTTTCGGAGCGTATGGACCGATTCTCGGAACCGGTGAAGGCCTTCGAGAAGTGCTCGACGGCGTGACCGCGTATTCGCGTGAAAAGAAAGCAAAGTATGTCCATCTGAAGGGCCTCGAAGGTCCGAAGGGGAAGAACGATTTTACGCACCCAAGTTTCGATCGTCAGGATATTTGGGTGACCGCGTTTATGGCGGTCGGCGGGACCGCGGAAGAGCTTTGGAAAACCCTCCCGGGCCAAATGCGCTCGAAAGTGCGTAAGGCCGAGAAGAGCGAACTTGGAATTCGGTGGGGGAGCGCCTCGGGCGCAGGCGGCGCAGGCCTTGATGAACGGGAGCTTCACGAATTTTACGATGTCCTCGCGGATAATATGCACCGCAAGGGCTCGCCGATTTACGGTTACGAGTTTATGCAGGAGATCATGCGTGAATTCGCCGACGGAAAGGCCGGCGTCGATGCCGACGTCCTGATTCTCGAATTGAAGGCGACTCCGGAAAACCCGAAGGCCGGAGAAGTGGTCTCCGGAGCGATGGTTCTTCGTCATAAGGGAGTCGTCTACGTTCCGTTCGTGAGTTCACGTTCGAAGTTCTTTCCGCTTCGCCCGAATAATCTCCTCTACTGGGAAATCATCCGTGACGGGAACACGCGCGGAAACCAGTGGCTCGATATGGGTACCTCGATTCGCGGTGCCTCGACGCTCCAATTCAAAGAGAGCTGGGGCGCCGCTACTTTTCCGGTCGTCTCGTACGTTTACTCGGAATCCGGCGAACCGGTTCGTCTCGACGCCGGCGCGAAGTCTGTCCAGCTTGGCGTGGAGATCTGGAAAAAGCTTCCGCGGCCGGTTGCCGACTGGCTCGGGCCGAAGCTTTCAAAAATCATGGTCTAGTCCGGTCGTCAGTGGATTGGCGTATAAGGATTGGCGTATATAAAGGTTTCCTGATTCTCCGTCGAAAAGACAGAGATGCTATCCGTGCGCAAAATCATTCTCATCGCCCTTTTCGAGTTCTCGGCGACTACCGCGGTATTCGCCGCGCGTGGGATGGTGCCACCGGTCTATTGTCCGGAGTTATTCGAATCGCAGCATGCGATTGCCGATCATTACGAGGAATTCCGTCGCTTAAACGAAGATGCCTACGAAACGTATTTTAGGCTAAGCGCGAACCAGCGGAAGGTTGTGGCGGAGTTCGAAGGGAAACTGAACCGTCTGCCCGCGAACACCTCGACCGAAAGTTTGCGGTCCGAGATTGGCGCCTATCCGGGGTTTTCCACGGAGGAACGTCGCCAGCTCGTGAAGGTTCTCGGTCTAGGTGAAAGCACCGCGCGCGAGGCCGTCGACCGATATCGAAAAAATTACCAATACCTTTTTTGGAGTGACCACTCGGTCCGGCACATGCTCGAAGTGATCGAACGGTCGCGCGAGCTTTCCGTCACTTCGCCGACCGCGTTTCTGGACTATTTCGCCGAGATTCTCAAGAATCCCGAGTGGCAACATTATATTGATCATGCGATTCGCCTACATGATTCCCGGATGTCGGTGAATCGCGCTTCCCACGCTGAGCTCTTACTCGCCTGGGACGACGCGACGTTTCCGGCGCACTGGTCCCCGAAAGCGAAAGTCACGGCTTCGGTCCTCGCCATGCTCCATAGTAAGTCGACCATTCCTTACGCTTCGCTTTCGGAATGGAAGCGGGTACTTCGTGAGGAGCTTCTCCCGAAGATGGTCCGGGATGGGTCGCTTACCGAAGAAAAGGCGACCGTGATTCGTGAGACGATCGAAACGATCGATTCGAAGTCCATGGCGCTCGCCGCGACGTGGGTTCGGATCTCCGATGCAGCCCGACCGATGGGCACCGAGCTTCGAAACAGCCTCGGTCAGGCCTTCGCCCTTTCCGAAGACGAAAGTCGCGTCGTCCTACTTACGCCGAAAGGGAAGCTTACTGTCCAGGGTCCGCAGTCCGTTGTGAACTTCGGACAGCTCGCGATCGGAAACTTTCGCCTCGTCGAACGCTCGGGTGGAAAATTTACGATCGAGTTTCCCTATCGCCTGGCCGGCGCGAATGCCGCGTCCGTGCGGAAAGAACTCGAGGGATTCGATTTCGTCGGGACGATCCTCGATGGAACCACGCACGTGGTTGTGGAGACGCATCTTTTTAGCCCCGAGGCCAAGGCGATCGCCGAAACGGTGATTTCGATTATTGGAGACTTTCCGGCCGATCTTTTAAAGAAAATGAATTTCGAGCTGAAATGATCGATCCCGAAGTTCCTGAAAAGTCTCGATTAAGGGGCGATCACTCCGACACAGTCTAGGCCCGCTCCGTAGGCGTAACGGCCCAAGAAATAAATCCGTTCGCGTTCGACCGGAGTAACCGCGGATACTCTTTCGGCCCAGATCCTTTCGAGGCTCGATAGACCGGCTGCGCGATTGGTCACCACGAGGAGAGAATCGTCTTCTCCACGCAGCACGGTTCCATTGAAAAAGTCGATCGAGGGGGAGAAACGTCCTGCCAGCCGAACGACCGAGAGGCTCTTCGACCGCAGGAGATCCGCATTTTTGTCGAGGATGTTTTGGGAGAATAGTTCCGGGTCTGCTCGCACGACCTTTAAAAGTTCTTCGAGCGTGTTCTTTTCCTTTTCGGAAATTCGAGGATCCGAAAGAGCCACTTCAAGTTCGGACGCTCTTTTCGAAGGGTCGTGCATCAAAATCACGCCGTTTGGAAAAGCCTGCAGAGAAAGATCGAGATGCCCACTCCACGGAGTCAATTCGACCAAATCAGATTCCGAAACACCCAGGTCCCGCGCGACCACGACGCGAGCCTCTTCGCGCGAAAGGTGTAAAAAATTCGAAGCTCGATCGATCGCGCCCGTATCGGTCAGGACGTAGGGAGTCCCGTTCGCTCGACGGCCGGAAATCAAAGCTCCTCCCTCGACCAGAGTTCCACGAAGCGTGCGGGAAGAAAGGCCGTCCCGCTCGGCATCTTCTGCTGAGAAACGGGTTTGGCGAAGATCGTCGTTATAGACTCCGATGGTGAGATCACCCATTCCAGAAGGACCGAGGCTTTCCATATTCGGCTGAACCAAGACCACGCCGGATTCATCGAAAAGCAAAACGTCTTGGAGGTAGGTATAAGGGAAAGTCGATCGCCGAACGCGAATCCCGTGGGGGGCTAAGAGCGCGGCGAGTGATTCAAACGACGACAGCTCAATTCGGGCATCGGAGGAAATCCACCAGGTCTTCGTGCGAAGGGTTCCATCCTCGGGAAAAAGGGAAAGCTCGGCCGATTCGGCGGCCTCCAAAGCCAGCACGGAGGCTGCGGCGCAAAAAAGGAGCGTCTTCCAAACGTGAAATGGCGGCTTTCTCATGCCGCGCGAGGATACCACAGAGGGTGCGTAAAGCCCCTTTTATTTGACTATTTTAATCAAATAACGAGTGCGAAGGTCATTTTCCGTCTTTGACGAGTTTACTTGTGATTACGGGAGCTTCGGAACGCGTAGGCGCGTAGGCAAACGAAGACGAGAACGGCGTACGTCGAGCCCCACAGAATATCGAGGACGTAGTGGTGGTTCAGGTACACGGCCGAAAAACACATAATGAGATAGAAGCAAACCGCGAATGTTCGCATCGATCCGATCGAGAAAGCAAAGAGCACCGAGAGGAGCGGATAAGCGACGTGAAGCGAAGGGATCGCTCCGAATACGTCGGCGGCGCGACCATACATTCCGGTGAAAAAATGGGTGCCGAGGAGCTGGTCGAATCGGATCGCGCCGGCCGCACTCGCGACCGTATCCATACGCGCTGGCCCGAGGCCGTAGTCCGCGACGTACCAGGGCGGTGCCGCCGGAAACCAGTAATAGGTCGAATAGCCGAGGATATTCAGGAAGAAGAAGGCCCAGGTCACG
>JBBQMV010000187.1:0-5818 GCA_038329315.1 Bdellovibrionia bacterium
GATCCTTTTACGGGTCACTCCATCCGACCGACCCGTGAGCCATAAAGTTTCCCTCTGGCCCGCCGACGAAGACGCCTTCTGCGACTGCGGAAGCGCGGTCGAACCGTGCATCCATATCGCGGCCGCCGTGTCGGCGCTTCGGAATGACTTCGCGGTGACGGAGGAAAAACCCAGCACGAAACGACTCGTGCGCTACGCATTCGCCCGCGACGGAAAAAAACTCCGACTCGAACGAAGCATCGGGGAAGAAAAAATCACCCAAAGCCTCGCAAGCCTTGTCGGCGGGATCCAGTCGGGAAGAATTTCCGGCACCCCGATCGAAGCGACCCAAGATGATTTCGCCATCGACCAACTCCTTGGCTTGGATGCATCCCTCGAGACTCCTCGAGTAGCGTGGACGAAACTTTGGCCGTTTCTAAAGTCGGTCGCGGAATCTCAGCCCGGCGGGCTCACGGTCGATGGATCGAAGATCGAACTCGGCGCGGCGCTGCCCGAGTTTCGCGTACGCGTTTCGACCGAAGGGAAGAGCCTTCGGCTTACACTCATTTCGGCCGAAGGTTCGACTGAAACATTCACGAACGGCCCAGCCCTTTTCGGATCCGTGCTCCGATTTCATCCGGAAGATGGAATTTCTGGGAATGACCGCGCGGCACTCCTTCCTCCGGGAAAACTTTTCGGTCCCGGGGAACTCCCGAAGCTGATGAATGAAATTCTTCCAGCGCTCGAGCGCCGGTATCCCATCGACCGCGATTCGGCGAAGGTTCCCGAAGTGAGCGAGGCGCCTCCCCGAATCGTCCTTCGAATGGAGCGCGGAGAAGGGGGCGAACTGAGTGTCGTTCCGACCGTCGAATATTCTTCTGCGTTTCATGTAAAAGACACTCCCGCCGAAGCCCGACTCGCGCGCCAAATCGAAGCCCAACTTCGTATGGTCTCCGGGCGTCGCGCGCTACTGCGCGGAGATGCGGCGCTCACCTTTCTCCAAACGATCGCGACCGATCCCGCGATTGAAAAGCGCGGTGGCGGGGCGGAGGAATTTCCGGTGGAGCGTGAGCTCGCACCGACGCTCGGAATCGACGGCGATTCGTTCTCTCTGAATTTTCGGACGGAGAGCGGTCGCGGGGCCGACCCCGAAGCCACGCTCACGGCTTGGCGCCGGGGCGAGGGTTTCGTCAGTCTTCTCGAAGGCGGATTCGCACCGCTTCCTATCGCCTGGCTCGATGAACACGCTCCATTGCTCGAGCGCCTTTTCGCGTTACGCGACGCCGGGCGCGGTAAACTTCCCGCCTACGCCAGGCCCGCACTTATCGACCTCGCGGCGGAAACGGGAACGAACCTCGGAGAATCGCTCCGGGCGCTGAAAGCCCGCCTCGAAAATCCAGACATATCCGATACCGAAGACCTTCCGAAGGACCTTCGGGCCGATCTCCGCGCTTACCAAAAAACCGGCGTGCGCTGGCTTCGTAACCTCACCGACTCCGGAATGGGCGCCCTTCTCGCGGACGATATGGGTCTCGGAAAAACGCTCCAAGCGATCTCGGTCGTTCGGGGCCGAACGCTCGTCGTCGCACCGAAGAGCGTGATCCACGCGTGGAAAGATCAGATCGCGCTTTTCCGCCCGGGCCTACGGGTAGCGACGTTCGAAGGGACTTCGCGCATCCTCGATCCGAAGGTTGATGTCACGCTCGTCACTTACGGGCTCCTTCGCATCGAATCCACGGCCCTCGAAGCCGTCGAGTGGGACCTCGTCATTCTCGATGAAGCCCAGACGATCAAAAACCCCGATTCCCAAATCGCCCAGTCCGTTCATCGCCTCCGTGCGCGCACGCGGATCGCGCTCACCGGAACGCCGATCGAAAATCGGTTAGAAGACCTCTGGAGTCAGTTCGAATTTCTGAATCCCGGCCTCCTCGGCTCGCGCGCGGAATTTCGCCGGGATTTCGCGGAGCCCATCGCGGGCGGAAATACCCAGGCGACCGAAAGATTCCGGAGACGGGTCCGGACGTTTATCCTTCGTCGGCTAAAATCCGAGGTCGCCCCCGAATTGCCGGAAAAGACCGAAATCGTATTGAACTGCGAGCTCCTGCCGGAAGAACGCGCTCTTTACACCGCGCTACTGGGAGCGACCCGGAACGAAGTCGTCGCGAAGCTCGATGCCGGAGCTTCGGCGCTTAGCATTCTCGAGGTACTCCTGCGTCTGCGCCAGGCATGCTGTCATCCATCTTTAATCCCCGGTCAGTCGGCTCCGACTTCGAGTAAACTCGAACTTCTCGTCGAGAGCCTCGAAAAATCCCTCGCACTCGGCCACCGCGCACTCGTGTTCTCGCAGTGGACCTCTTTTCTCGATCTGATCGAACCGCGTCTTCGCGAGGCCGGCATTACTTTCTCGCGACTTGACGGAGCGACGACGAATCGCGAAGAAGTCGTTCGCGAGTTCCAAGCCGAGAACGGTCCATCCGTTCTCCTTTTATCGCTAAAGGCTGGTGGCGTCGGAATTACGCTGACGGCCGCCGATCACGTGTACCTCATGGACGGTTGGTGGAATCCCGCGGTCGAAAGCCAAGCGGCGGACCGCGCGCACCGCATCGGCCAACGAAACCCCGTTCTGCTCTCGCGCATCATCGCCGAGGATACCATCGAGGAACGAATTTTTGCCCTCCAAGAACGGAAGCGGGCGCTTTCGGATTCGATTCTAACTGGCGATCTCGCTTCGACGGCAATCAGTCGCGAAGATTTACTCGAACTTCTCGACCTTAAATCGTGACGTAAGAATTCACGATCGCCTGGAACGAAAGGGAAGATTCCCCGAAACGAAGCTCCGGAGCGACTTCCGCGGCTACGAATACGGACCCGAGCCCGAGTGCCGAAAAGAGACGGAAAACTTCAGCACCCGACGGAGGGAACGAGAAAGGCGACGTGGCTCAGGCGAGGCGCGATCATCCGATTAGACAGCCTTCCAGCATTTCTGAAAACGCGACCACATCGTTTCCGGATCACCGAGATAACCGATACTGAAACGGATCAGACCCGGTGAAAGGCCCATCGCTTTTTGCTCAGCTTCCGGAATTTCGCTGGAAGTACTTTTCGCGGAGCAGCTCATCAGTGTCCGGGAGAAACCGAGCGATACGGCGTAGAGTCCGAACTTCTCGTCTTGGAGCTTCGTGGCGAGAATCTGAGCTCGATCCGAGGTTCCGCAGTCGACGGTGAGAATCCCGCCGGAGCCGTAGGTCGGATTACCGATCTCGCGAAGAAGATTATATTGGGGGTGGGTCGAAAGCCCCGGGTAGATGACTGGGATCTTCGCTTCTGCCATTTTAGTCGCGAGAAACTCCGCGACTTTTCCGTGGGCCTGCATGCGGACCGGGAGGTGATCCATCCGGAGGTAGAGCTCGTGCGCCACCCGCGGATCCATCACCGGACCGCCGAGCATCACGGCTCCGTGATTCACGTCGATAAGGCTCGCGATGAATTCCTCGGTCCCGGCAATGGCACCGGCGATCAGGTCGCTCGAACCGGAAATGAACTTCGTGCACGAGTGAACGACGACATCGGCGCCGAGTTCGAGCGGACGCACGATAAGCGGAGTGAAAGTGTTATCGACGACGAGCTTGATCTTCCGTTTCTGGCAAAGGTCCGCGAGCGCGCGAATGTCGCTCACCGCGAGGAGCGGATTACTGAGCGTCTCGACGTAGAGGACCTTCGTCTCTGGCTTGATCGATTTTTCGACCATCGCGAGATTCGCGACGTCGGTGAAGGTTACGTCGATTCCGCGCGAAGGGAAAATATTCTTAAAGAGCGCGTAAGTACCGCCGTAGACCGTGTTCGAGCAAACGAGGTGTCCGCCGGCGAATCCGTTTCCAGCCGGGTTCTTCTCCCGCGCCTCATTTCGAAAGATCTGGTCGATCGCGGAGTTAATCGCCGCCATCCCGCTCGCAACGCCGAGGGCAGCCGGAGCTCCCTCCATCGCGGCGATCTTCTTCCCGAAGATGTTCACCGTCGGATTCGAGTGCCGACTATAGAGGTAGCACCCCGGCATCTCCCCCTGGAACGTCCGCTCCATGTCCGCCGGATCGAGAAAGGTCGAGGTCGCGGCAACATCGATTACAGGGACGACGCCCCCCTCTTCGCCGAAATGTTGGATATCGCGGATGGCTTGCTCGGGATGGGATCGTTTGTGTTCCATCCCTCGGGTTTACCCCCACCTCTCTCTATAGAGAAGCGGGAACCGGGATCTTAAATGACCCTAAAAAGGACTTAACTCATTAATATTTAAGGATTTTATCCATCTTTTAGGATTTACCCATAATACCTGACTATTAAACTCCACTATTTACACGGCGCGTTAATTCCAGTATAAACAACCAGTCCCAAATCAGGAGTCCCATGAAAATTCTGCGAAGTTCACGTTGTTCATTTTCGCTCCTGACCGCACTTGCGGTCACGCTCGCTACTCTTTCCGCGCGAGCGGACACGCCGACCGATCTTCCGATGCCGAAGACAAACACGGGCGCGCCCGCGATCGATCTCATGAAGGACGGAAAACTAATCGTCGGCGGACGGGACGGTGCGATCGACATTCAATCCAAAGGCACCGATCTCTCGACCCTCGATCCTCTTCCGAACGATATCTGGCAACCGACGAGTCTTCCGGTCTCGAATGCCGAAAAATTTAATTATCCACCCGATTATTCCCTGGTTCACTTCATGAACGATATCGAGCCGAACGGTATGTACCGCGGCCAGATGGAATTCAACGGTCGCCCATTCCGTCTGATCGTCGACATGGACTCGCACCAAGCGATCATGAACGCCGGACTCCTCCGCATGCTCGGCTATCCGGTCGATATGCCGAAGCATTACGAAAACATCACCCTCCGCTTCGATACCGCGAAACAGATGAAAGACTTCATCGATAACTTCGCGTTCGAAACCGAATTTTCGCGCGACCGTTGGCTGAAAGCCGTCGACGATAAGAACCTTTTCGTCACTCTCCAAGACGTAAACCTCGAGTATCCGCGAATCGATGTCCAACAACTTTATAATGGCAAGGTGAACACCTCCTGGATCGCTGGCCGTCGGGCCGCCCGCGCGCTTATCATTCCGCTCATGCTTCTCGACGTTCGGCTCTCTGAGAACAGCGTGAACATCTTCCCGTGGGAGTTCACCCGGATTCTCGCGGATAACATTCTCCTCTCCCATCCGTACGTCTCCGCGTTTAAGGAAACGACCTACTCAGATGCTCGCTGGATCGCGCGAAAGATCGCGCTTCTTTCAAAAGACGACCTCAAGGCCATCATCGGAAATGCCGGTTATCCGTGCGTCGGTGGACAGACTTGCGATAGCCAACACCCGGCCGAAATCGCCGATCTCCTACTCGAAAAAGTCGTGGCCCGTCGAAACCACATGGTTCAGATCTTCGGGCTTACGAATGAAATTCCGCCTTCTACCATCGAGCTCCCGCACGATGTTCATTTCACAAACACCGACCGTGGCGGCACGATCGTAAACGGTCAGGTCACACAGCAGTCCTACACGAATCACGCGGAACACTTCACCGTCGGCGATCCGGCGTCTCCGCTTCGTTGGAGCGAGATTAAACACTACGTAAAGATGGAAGTGATCGCCCAAGGGGTCCGCGCCATCACCGACAAAATCAATAAAGAACTCCAGTTTAAGGACACCACCGCCGGCATCGATGCACACAAGCAAAAGCTCCTCGACGACATCCTTGCTCACTTCAAAGATCACCCGAACGATCCTTATGTAGTCCCCCTTAAACCATGGGTCGAACCGCTCTACGGATTGAGCATCAACGCTTCCC
>JBBQMV010000188.1:0-5806 GCA_038329315.1 Bdellovibrionia bacterium
CGCGTAAATCGTGTAGGCGAGCCCGTGCTTTTCGCGGATCTCTTGGAAAAGGTGCGAGCTCATACCACCACCGAGATAGGCCGCGATGAGGATGAGGGCTGGGTGGTCTCGGGAGGTAAACTTCGGCGCCTCGACGCCCCAAACGATGTGGGCCTGCTCGGTCGGACGCTTGATCCACCAAAGTCCCTCGCGAATTTTCGGGGCTAACTCGAAGCCGACTTCCTTCTTCGAAGGTTTCCGCGTCGGGCGATCCGGCCAGTTACGTTTCGTCAGCTGACCGAGGCTCTTCGCTACGCGCGCGGGCGAGACATCGCCCGCCACCGAAACGATCATATTGTCCGGGCGATAATGCTTTCGGAAGTAGCGAAGGACGTCGCTTCGGCGCATTTTTCTCACGCTGTTCAGTGAGCCGAGAATCGAGCGACCGAGTCCGTGTTTTCCGTAGAGGAGTTCGTAGTAGAGATCCTGCGCGATTTCTTCCGGCGCTTCCTCGACCATCGAGATCTCTTGGATAATGACTTTCCGTTCGCTTTCTAATTCGGTCGCATCGAATTTCGAGCCCATGAGAATGTCCGAAAGGATCTCCATTCCGAGTTCGAGATCTCGCGCGAGGAGGGTGATATGAAAGCAGGTATACTCGCGAGTCGTAAACGCGTTGAACTCGCCGCCGACTCGTTCCACTTCGCGCGTGATCTGCATCGCGCTTCGCTTTTCGGTCCCCTTGAAAACCATGTGTTCGAGAAAATGGGAGATCCCGGCTTCCCGCGGAAGCTCGTGGCGCGTTCCCGCCTTCACCCAGATTCCGATCGACAGCGTCTTGAATCCCGGCAGCCGTTCGGTGAGCACGGTGAGCCCATTACGAAGCACCGTGCGCTTCACGCTCGGCGCAGGCTTCCGTTGCTTCGATTTCGCACGTTTAATGCGCGCGGCCATGGGGGAAATCCTCTCCGACCGGGGTGCGCGCGATTAGAAGACCACGGTGGCTTTCCTTCACGTTCCCCTTCTCTATAGTATAAAATAGAGCCCGCACCATGCCCGAAAAAAAGGCGAAGATTTCAAAAAAACCGAAAGGAAATCCAGCAGGTACCCCTGCCAAAACAGGCGCTAAGCCCGCAAAGGCGAAAGCGACTACGCCCGCTCGTCCACAAGCGCCGTCGGTAGAGGTCCTCCCCGACGATCGAAAAATCGTCAAATCCGTGGCGCTGACAAAAAAGGTCCGTCCCGCCGTCATCGACTACGACTCGCTGAACGCGGTCGAAGAAGAAGAAGAAGAAACTGAAACGGACTCGGATGCGGAGCCCGACCCCGAATCGGCGCCCGATGACTCCACGGACCTCGAACCGATAGCGGTCGATACCGCCCTCGCCACTGTCGGCCGCGCGATCAGCGCCACGGACCCCCTCCGCCGCTACCTCGACGAAGTCCGTCGTTATCCCCTTCTCACCCCCGAAGAAGAAATCGCCCTCGCGACGAAACTCCACGAAACCGGCGATCTCGACGCCGCGAAGCGCCTCGTCCAGGCGAACCTCCGCCTCGTCGTGAAGATCGCCTTCGAGTATAAGAGCGTTTACGCAAACGCGATGGACCTCATCCAAGAGGGAAACATCGGCCTGATGAAAGCCGTTTCGAAATACGACCCGACGAAGGGCGCGAAAGTCGGCTACTACTCCTCGTGGTGGATCCGAAGTTACATCCTGAAATACCTACTCGATAACTTCCGGCTCGTCCGCGTCGGAACGACCGCCGCCCAGAAAAAACTTTTCTTCCACCTCATGCGCGAGAAGGAGCGCCTCGAAGCCCAGGGCGTTTTCGCCGGCCCGAAGCTCATCGCCGATCGGCTACACGTTCGCGAGAAGGACGTCGTGGAGATGGAAAAACGCCTCGGACATCACGGCTCCGAAGTTTCGCTCGATGCCCCCGTCGGCTCGGATTCCGAGGGTGAGAAACGCGGAAGTTTCGTCGACCTCCTCGAGGACCGAAACGAAGGCGCAGACGAGAAACTCGCCCGCGAACAGCTCTTGGATATGATTCGGGATCGCCTCCCCGATTTCGAAAAGACTTTGAACGACCGCGAGCGAAAGCTGCTCCGGGAACGAATGCTCGCCGAAGAACCGAAGACGCTCCAAGAAGTGGCCGATCTCTACGGCCTCACTCGCGAACGCGCCCGCCAAATCGAAGCCGGCGTAATCGTGAAGCTTCGCGATTACCTTCGCGAGACGATGAGATAATCTGCGCGATAAAAACGGCCCGAAAGCAATACTTCCGGGCCGTTCTCGATTGGGGGACCTTGGGGACCGAGCTTATTGATGCGCGTTCTGGTAGTCGATGATTTCTTGGCCGTAAAGAACCGCCGGTAGGGTCGGAGCGTAGAGATCGCAGTTCGTCTTCACGGCGCTTAAGATGTCTTCGCTAGGAAAGAATCCGCCCGCAGAAAGCGAAAGCGTGAGGTCGATCGTCGGAGCGGAAAAAACCGTCACCGCGACCCGGCCGACCTTTTCAAGGAGAAGAGCCGGAGCGGCACCGAGACCCATCACTACGCCAGCCGTACGCTTCACGAAAAGTTCCGTGAGGTAAGCGCCGAGCGTGTAGCTCACGTTACGCTTCGGGTCCTTCAGGAGACGTTCCGCAGAATCGACCATCGAGAGGGCGATGAATGGCGTCGTACGCTTCGAGCCGAAATCGACTTTGAGCCCGAAATGGGCGATGTCGATCTGTTGGTTCATGGAGTCGACGATGTCGAACCATTCGTTCATCGATTGCGAGAGCGCATAAACGCAGGCGCCGGTCACGCAGTTCGGAAAGGACTGCGGAACTTCGGCTGCCAGTGAAGTCTTCCGCCCGCCGTAGCAATCCCCATCACCACAGTTCCGCTTTTGGCTGCCGTCGCGGATATTATCTTGGTACCAAACGAAGTCGTCGCGATTCCTCGCGCGCTGGTCGACGCGAACGACGATCGGGTAGCTCGCGCGCAAATAGAGCGCTCGGAGAGCCGCCGCGTATTTTTGGTTAATCGAAGCGTTCAAGCCTGGGACCGTGCGTTTCAGTTCGTTCTGGAGGAGCGTCGCCTTGACCGTATCTTTCGGATTCGCATCGGCGTCGTTCTTCAGCGCGATGATGCGCGCGAAGAACGTGCGGAGGTCGGCGTCGATATCGGCGAGGGTGCCGAGATAAGACGTAATTCCGTCGGTGATCTTTGCTTGGAGAGCGGCGCGGGCGACGAGGGTGTCCGGCGAGCCGATCGTCTCAGCCGGGATCTCGGCCTGGGCGGCGCTGCGGATCGCTTCGACGGCTAACTTAATTTGGGCCACCTGTTCTGGGGTAATCGGCGAATCCTTCAGATCGTCGCCGGAAGTCGCGGCGTTCGCGCCGAGGACGAGGCCCAGGCTGAGAGCCAGAGAGAGAATGAGTTTAGAGGACATGAAATCCACCCTTCATGAGGAAATGGTCGTTAAATATCTGGAACGTGCCGAACCCTACGTGTCCGACATGCGCCGCATTAGGGAGAAAAAGTGAACCCCTCGGGAACGCCGGGAGCCCCCGTCGAAGCGCATCCGGGTTCGCTCCCTTCCGAAAGGAGCTCGACTTATCCGTAACGCGTCGCGTTTAATTTCCCCAGATTCGGCATTGTGGATCCTCTGCCCTCTATGCTATTTCCAGGGGGCTAAAAATAAGTATGTATAACCGTAGCCCGCAATTCAGTGGGCGAATTCAATTAGGTTCCGAGGGTTTCATCAGCTCTCTGATCCCGTAAAGGTAGGCTAAGTTCATGGCTGGAAAAACTGCAATCAAGGCGCAAAAAGCTGAAGTCGTTTCGAAGTACGCGAAGAGTGCGAAGGACACCGGATCTCCGGAAGTTCAAGTCGCTCTCCTCACCGCTCGGATCCTTCACCTGACGGGGCATTTCAAAGTGAACGCGAAGGACAATCATGGTCGTCGCGGTCTCATTAAGCTCGTCAGCCAACGCCGCAAGCTTCTGACCTATCTGAAAAAGAAAGACGCGAGCCGATACAGTGCGCTCATTACGTCCCTCGAACTCCGGAAATAATATTTCCCGGTTCAAAAAGAGAAATTTCGCAAAGGCCCCGAGCGCTTCTTTTGAAGTGACGGGGCCTTTCGTCTTTTCACTTCGTTAGAAACAGTTCGAACCCGTCGTGATCGCCCTGATTTAAGCTCTCGAAAGGAAATCTAAAATGTCCCTATTTAATCCAAAGTCTGTCTCTGTCGATGTCGGCGGAAAAAAAGTAACGATCGAAACCGGTAAACTTGCGAAGCAAGCCGACGGTTCCGTTCTCGTCTCGTACGGCGATACCCGTATCCTCGTCACCGCGTGCTCCTCGAAGAACCCGAAGGAAGGCCTCGACTTCTTCCCGCTCACCGTGGAATTCGCCGAAAAATATTACGCTGCCGGAAAAATCCCGGGCTCGTTCCATCGCCGCGAAGCGAAGCCGACTTCCGAGTCGACGCTCTCCGCTCGCTTGATCGATCGTCCGATTCGTCCGCTCTTCCCTGAAGGCTATCGCAACGAGACCCAAGTCATCGCGACGATCCTTTCCGTGGATCAAGAAGCCGACCTCGACTGCGCAGCCGCCATCGGCGTTTCCGCAGCCCTCTGCATCTCCGACATCCCGTTCGCTGGCCCTACCGCCGGTGTTCGCGTCGGCCGCATGAACGGTCAGTACGTGATTAACCCTTCGTGGTCGGACGTCGAAAACGGCGTCACCGAACTCGAAATCTTCGTCACTGCGACGAAGAACGCGATCATGATGGTCGAAGGTGGAGCTCGCGAAGTTCCAGAAGATATCGTGCTCGGCGCGATCGTCTTCGCGCACACGGAAATCAAGAAGATCATCACCGCGATCGAAGAACTCACGAAGATCGCCGGCGTCGAAAAGCGGAAGTTCACTCCTCCGGCAGTCGACGCTTCGCTGACGAAGAAGATCGAAGACCTCGCGAAGAAGGGTCTGACCACTGCGCTCAGCACGAAGGATAAGCACGCTCGTTATGACCTCGTCGACGAAACCCGCAAGACGGCACTCGCCGCGATCGTTTCCGATGACATGAAGAAGACGAATTCGGACGGCGCGAAGAAGCTCGAAAAAGACGCAAAGACCGCGTTCGAACTCCTTCAGTACAACATCATGCGCGAGATGATTCTCGGCGAGAAGAAGCGGATCGATGGACGTAATCTGACCACCGTTCGTCCGATCGAAGTGGAAACCGGACTCCTCCCACGGGTGCACGGCTCTTCCCTCTTCACCCGCGGTGAAACGCAGGTTCTCGCGACGATCACCCTCGGCACTTCCGAAGATGAAGGCATCGTCGATACGATGTTCCAAAAGTCTTACCGGAAGTTCACCCTCCACTATAACTTCCCGCCCTACTCGGTGGGTGAAGCCGGCCGGATGGGATTCACTTCCCGCCGCGAAGTCGGACACGGCGCTCTCGCTGAACGTTCGATCAAGGCAACGTTCCCGAAGCACGAAGACTTCCCGTACACCGTACGGATCGTCTGCGAAACGCTCGAGTCGAACGGCTCGTCCTCGATGGGTTCGGTTTGTTCCGCATCGATGGCGATCATGGACGCCGGTATCCCTTATCCGAAGCCAGTGGCTGGAATCGCGATGGGTCTCATTAAGGAAGGCGACCGCGTCTCCATCCTTTCCGACATCCTCGGCGACGAAGATCACCTCGGCGATATGGACTTTAAAGTGGCCGGAACCAAAGACGGAATCACCGGAATCCAGATGGACATCAAGATCGAAGGCGTTACGCCGGAAATCATGAAGACCGCGCTGGCTCAGGCCCG
>JBBQMV010000189.1:0-5805 GCA_038329315.1 Bdellovibrionia bacterium
AACTTCGATTCGAATTTACCGGCGAGCACCACCGGATCCCAAATCGTCGATCCGAACACGATCGTCGTCGCCGAGGTGTCCACGACCCCGACGAACGCAAAGAGGGTCATTGCCGGAGGAAGGCCGATGGCTTGGCCGAGCATCTGGGCACGCTGCGATTTCGCGTAGCGCGTGAAATCCGGGATATTGAGCGAAAGCGTGGCCCAGAAACCGACCATGCCGGTCAGCGCGGGGAAGAAGTACGCGAAAAAGTCCGAGGAGGTCGCGAACTTCGAAGGCTGGGCCAGGATCGGGCCGAGACCGTGGGAGGCCGAGATCGCCCAGAAGAGAAGAAGGAGCGCCGCTACTGGGAGAAAGATCGCCTTGAAGACGAGGAGTTTCCGAATACTCTCGACGCCCTTGTAGACGACGAACATGTTCAGTGCCCAGAACGCGAGGAAGGTCACTGCCGGAACCGTGTCGAGGCCCCACGACGCCGGGAAGATCGAACCCATTTCACCGAGGGATGGCCACCAAACCTTCAGGAGTTGATAGATCGCGTAGCCGCCGATCCAGGTTTGGATCCCGAACCATCCGCAGGCGACGATCGCGCGGAGCATGGCCGGAACGTTCGCGCCACGGATGCCGAAGCTCGCACGGGCGAAGACCGGGAACGGAATCCCGTAACGGGCGCCGGCGTGGCCGTTCAGAACGATCGGAATGAGAACAATCGAGTTTCCGAGGCCGATGGTCAGGATCGCTTGCCACCAGTTCATGCCGCCATCGATGAGCGAACTCGCGAGCATATACGTCGGAATACACAAACTCATCGAGATCCAGAGGGCGGCGTAGTTCCAGGTCCCCCACGTGCGCTTCGAGACAGGCGTCGCGGCTAAGTCTTCGTTCGTGTAGCTCATGGAGACGGAATATCACCGTCATTTCATGGAGATCCAGCATAAACCTCGAGCTCTTCATGCCGGGAAATTCAACTTGTTATTTTATGACGCATCATGTTAGGTGATCTCAATTCAATCGCTCTTCAACACCTGAGGCCCCAATGAAAAAAATCATAATGTTCGCTCTCGCCGCCCTTTCCGTTTCCCAAGCCGCATTTGCGATCGATATGCAGTGCGCGGGAACCGAACCATTCTGGGGAGTTTCGGTTTCGGGAACCACCCTTACCTATTCGAGTCCGGAAATGGAAAATGCGGCGAAACTGAAAATCAAGTCCACTCGCCAGGCGGCGGGAATGGCGGGTAATGTCGCAGCTGTCATTAAGACGAAGTACTCGACCCTCACTATTGTTGCTGGCGCAGACTGCAGCGACGGAATGAGTGAAGACACCTACACCCATCACGCCGTTTACGACGTGAACGGGACCGTACTCTACGGCTGCTGTAACCTGAAGTAAGTCTTCGACCTACTTGCTGCGCATCGGATTATTCGGGTGCTTCGTCCACGGAAGGTACGGGAGATCCCGCTTCTGATCGACCATCGAAATACAATTCACCGGGCAGACCATCGCGCAGAGGTTACACCCTACGCATTCTTCCTCGATAATCTCGTACTTGATCGGATCCCGGCGAGTAAGCCCGGCGATTTTTTTAATCGATTGATGAGACGTATCTTCGCAAGCGACGTAACAGAGGCCGCAGTTAATGCAGGCTTCCTGATTGATGTTCGCGATCGTCTTGAAGTTTAGGTCGAGCTGGTTCCAGTTCACGACGTTCGGAATCGCCTTACCGATGAAATCAGAGAGCTTCTTATAGCCCTGGCTATCCATCCAGTTTGAAAGTCCGTCGTTCATGTCTTGGACGATCTTAAATCCGTAGTGCATGGCCGCGGTACAAACTTGGACCGAGCCGCTGCCCAACGCCATGAATTCGGCCGCATCTCGCCACGTCGAGATCCCACCGATTCCGGAGATCGGAAGTCCGTGCGTGGCCGGATCGCGCGCGATTTCGGCCACCATATTAAGCGCGATCGGTTTCACCGCCGGGCCGCAGTAGCCGCCATGCGTGCCTTTTCCGCCGACCATCGGGTTCGGCGCCATGTGATCGAGATCGACCGAGACGATCGAGTTTATCGTGTTAATCAGCGAAACCGCGTCCGCTCCGCCGGCTTTGGCCGCGCGAGCCGGAACCCGTACGTCCGAGATATTCGGAGTAAGCTTCACGAAGACCGGCATCCGCGTGTGGGCTTTACACCAGCGAGTTACCATCTCGACATATTCCGGGACTTGGCCGACGGCCGCGCCCATCCCCCGCTCGCTCATGCCGTGCGGGCACCCGAAGTTTAATTCGACGCCGTCCGCGCCGGTCGCCTCGACTTTTTTCAGAATTTTTTTCCAGCTCTCTTCTTCGCAAGGAACCATCAGCGAAACGATGAGCGCGCGGTCCGGCCACGCCTTTTTCACTTCGGTAATTTCCTGGAGGTTAATCTCGAGCGGTCGATCGGTAATGAGCTCGATATTATTCAAACCCGCGACCTTGAATCCGTTCACATCGATCGCGCCGTAGCGCGAAGAGACGTTCACGACCGGTGGATCTTCGCCGAGCGTTTTCCAGACGACGCCGCCCCATCCGGCTTTGAACGCGCGTTCGACGTTATACTTCTTATCGGTCGGCGGCGCCGAAGCGAGCCAGAACGGGTTCGGGGATTTCACGCCCGCAATATTACAGCTTAAGTCGGCCATATAACGCCTCCGCGGCCAGCGGCCGGACCGCTACCATCGTCTTGAGGTTGAGCGGATGGTGGAACGAGAGGAACCGCCCGATCCGGGAACAACTTCCGGAATATCGATCGGGCCGCAAGCTTCCCGTGCTGGACTGAAGTAACGGTCAAATCCTCACCCACCCCGACACAATCTCCACCCGCATAAACACCAGGCAAAGTGGTCATAAAATTCTCATCTACCTGAATCTTACCGGCCTTAACTTCAAGTCCGGCAGGAGCCACGAGCTTCTGGCCGATCGCCTTAAAGACTTGGTCGGCCTTAAGCGTGAATGTTTTCGAGGTGCCCACGAGTTTCCCCGCCGCGTTCAGCTCGGTGTATTCGAATTCCACTTCGGTCACGCCTTGAGTGGTTCCCCGAACTTCTTTCGGCATCGCCCAGGTCTTAATGAGCACACCGTTCGTAGCTGCGATTTCCTGCTCGTGCCCGGTAGCACCCATCTGCTCGGTTCCCCGGCGATAGACGAGGGTTACGAATTCGGCGCCAAGGCGCTTCATCTGAACTGCGATATCGACGGCGGTGTTCCCGCCTCCGATGACGAGCACGTGCTGGCCGACGGAAACTTTACTGAGGTCCGATGCCTGCCGAATTTCTTCGATTTTCTTCGTGGCGTCCGAAACCCCGGCGAGTTCCTCGCCGGGAACTCCGAGGCCGTTGTTAGCCGCGAGTCCCACGCCCAAAAAAACCGCATCGTAGCCGCTCTTTAACGATTCGATGGTGAAATCACGCCCCAGAGTCTTACCATACTCGATGGAGATTCCACCCAGCGAAAGCACGAAAGCGACTTCCGACTGCGCGAAGTTATCCGTCAGTTTATAGGGCGCGATTCCGTACTCGTTCAGTCCGCCGGCCTTCGACTTCGCCTCGAAAATCGTCACATCGAAACCGAAACGAGAAAGGTGGTGTGCGGCCGAAAGGCCAGCCGGTCCGGCGCCGACGATCGCGATTTTTTTATCGTTCGATTTTTCACGAGTGAAATGCTGCTCTGATTTTCCGTCATCGATGGCTTTAAAGTAGTCATCGGTGGCGTACCGTTGGAGCGATGCGATCGCGACCGGAACTCCGTCCGCCTTATCGCGGACACAGGCTTCTTGGCAGAGCGTCTCGACCGGACAAAGCCGGGCGCAGGAACCGCCAAGAATATTCGCATCTAAAATATCGATCGCAGCGCCGCGGACGTTTCCATTCCCGATCTTCCGAATGAAGCTTGGGATGTCGATTTCCGACGGGCACGACCGAATGCAGGGAGCGTCGTAGCAGTAGTAACAGCGTGACGCTTCGATCTCCGCGTCGGTTTTCCCGAGCGGCGGCACGAGGTCGCAGAAAACCTTCGGATACACCGCCGACGAAAGCCGGCCGGATTTCACACCGGGAGAGGCATCACGAGGAGTGAGTCCAAGATTAGCGGTACTCATTAAGCTCCGGCCTTCCCGAATGCTTTTTCAATCGCGACGAACGATTCCGCCATGACTTTCAACATGAACGAAAAATCCTCGCGGGTAATGTTCAGCGGTGGTGCGATCCGAACGACATTCCCCATAAGTCCACCCTTACCGAGCAGAAGTCCGCGGTCCTTACACTCGTCCATGAAACGGACGGCTTCTTCCGTCGCGTAAGTTTTCGAGGCGCGATCCTTTACGAGTTCCATGCCGAGGAGGAGTCCCCGACCGCGGACGTCGCCGATCACGTTAAACTGCTTCGCGAGCTCTTGCATGCCGTCCACGAGGAGTTTCCCCATCGCGCGCGCATTCTCGACGAGCTTTTCTTCCCGGATGATATCCATCGTCTCTTTGGCCTGGATCATTTGGTGTGGATCCGCGCCGAAGGTATTGAAATAGAGACGGCCGGTCATCTTCTCGGCGAGATCGGTCTTCATCAGGACGGCGCCGACGGCGGCTCCGTTTCCGAAACCCTTTGCCATCGTCACGGCGTCCGCGTCGATCTTCAGTTCCTTCGAGAGGAGGAAATTTCCGCCGCAACGGCCGGCGCCGGTTTGGACTTCATCCGAAATGTATTTTCCACCGTAGTTATGGACGATCTTGGTCACGACCGGGAAATACTCTTCTGGTGGCGTGATGAATCCGCCGACGCCCATGACCGGCTCGACGATCATCGCGGCGATCTTGCCGTTCGTGGCGGTTTGGATCGCGCGTTCGACGTCCTTCGCGCACTCGAGGGCGCAGGACTCTTTTGTTTTTTGGTACGGGCAGCGGTAGCAGTTGGGTTCTTGCGCCGAGACTGAGTTCAGCACCGGCTGGGCCCGGAAGCGCCAGGTGTGATGTCCGCAGTTCGCCAGCGTTCCCGAAGTTCCACCGTGGTACGAATGCCGAAGGTTTACGACCGCGGTTTCTCCGGTCGCGTGCCGAGCCGCCATGATCGCGAGTTCGTTCGCTTCCGAACCGGAGTTCGTGAACGCTACTCGATCGAGACCCGCCGGAGCTTCCGCGAGGAGAGCTTCCGAGGCATCGATCACCGGATCGGAAAGATAGAGCGTCGAAGTATGTTGGATCTGATCGCGTTCGAGGGCGGTCGAAAGCGCCTTCTTAATGCGAGGGTGATTGTGTCCGGCCGAGATGCAAACGATCCCGCCGATCGCGTCGAGGTACTTCTTCCCCGCCGAATCCCAGACAAACTGCCCCTGGGCCTTCGTCAGATGCAGAGGCTCTTTATGATAAAGACTAGCCGTAGGAAGGAAGTGGGCCTTCCGGAACGCAATCATCTCTTCATTCGTGCGAACTTTCGACATTACATGGTCTCCAGGTTCGAAAGCGGTCCATACGTCTCCGGCCGACGATCCCGGTAGAACTGCCAGAGATCGCGCACTTCGCGGATCTCGTCGAAATTCAGATCGGCGATCAGGAGTTCGTCCTTATCCTTGGAAGCCTGAGCGACGATTTTTCCCTTAGGCGAAACGAAGTACGACGATCCGTAAAATTCTCCGATGTTCCACGGCGCTTCGCTTCCCACCCGATTGATCGCGGCGACGAAGTAGCCGTTCGCAACGGCGTGCGCCGGCTGTTCGATTTCCCAAAGGTACTGGGAGAGCCCGGCGACGGTCGCCGAAGGATTGAAGACGATCTCCGCGCCGTTCA
>JBBQMV010000190.1:0-5781 GCA_038329315.1 Bdellovibrionia bacterium
CCTGCTCGGCACCAAGGGTAGGCACGACCCGATTAATTCCGGTGAGTCCGGTGAGATTCAGGAGTTCGCAAGCGACCTTCGAGATGGCTTCCATCGAACGCAGGAGACCGGTTTTTTCGTCGAGCGCGTCGCCGTGGTAGCTAATGAAGACCGAAGGAATACAGAGTGTTTTCGCGCCCGTAGATTCCATGATGAACATCGGCGAAGACGGATCCCACGCGGTATAACCGCGGGCTTCGAACGTCGTGCGCATGCCGCCCGACGGAAACGAAGAGGCGTCCGGTTCAGACTGGATCAGCTGGGATCCGGAGAACTTTTCAATCGCCACTCCGTGGTCGTCAAACGTGAGAAACGCGTCGTGCTTCTCGGCGGTGTTCCCCGTTTGAGGTTGGAACCAGTGGCAAAAGTGGGTGCAGCCCTTACCGAGCGCCCATTCTTTCGCGGCGTTCGCGACGGTGTTCGCGACATCGCTATCGAGTTTCCTGCCGAGATCGATCGTTTGGCGAAGCTTTTGGAAAACTTCCTTCGGAAGCTTTTCCTTCATGAGCGAGATATCGAAAGTATTTACGCCGAAAAACTCGGAGACCGGGAGTCGCTTACCGTCTTTATCGCGAGGGGGATCGATTTTCCGGCTAACCCGATTTTGGACATCACGAATAGAATCAAAACGCGCTTTCGCGCCCGTGCCTAAACTCATAAAACTGCCGCCTCCCAGCGGTTGCCTTTCGGCGTGGACGGAAGGTCTCAATGCCCTCCGTAACTTTCGCGCTTTTCGAGTTCCGACAGAATCGCTTCGCATTCCGCAATCCACTTTCGAAGTTCGCCCCGAGCTCGTTCTTCTGAAACCGCGCCCGCCTGGGAGGCAAATCGCACCGTTTCAGTGAACTCCAACAGCTCGGAGAGCCGCTGCCAAAGATTCTGCGCGATAAGTCCGCCATCGACAAGAGCAGCCTTCAGCTGGTCTCGGGTTAGACCCCGGGCCGTAATTCCGAAGCGCTCAGAAAGCGCTTCTTCGATCTGGGCTTGGAGGAAGTCGAAAATTTTAAGGATTTCGTTAAAGGGTAGGCGCCCCGCCTCTTCCGCTTGGCGTCGAACCCTCGACCATTCCCTGTCCTGCCGGCCCTTCCGGCGGGATTTCGCGGCGAACGCTCCGACGCTGTTCTGGATCTCGGCTCGGAATCGAATGAGGATCGCGAGGAGAACGATCAAGCCGAGAACGCCGAAAAGGATTAAACGCCACGGGCCTTTTACCCGGAACCGATCACTGAGGGTGTCCGCGACCTGGCCGGCTCCGCCTTCTTTGAAAAGGTCGAAGATCCGCTTCGAATCCTTCACCGGCGAAGCCGCTTCTTTGCCCGGCTCGAAATGAGGTGGCGCCTGACTTTCCGAACCCGGATCTCCTGCGTTCACGTGAATTTGGATCGGATCGGTCGCCTTACGGGTGTATTCGCCCTTTTTCGGATCGAAGAATCCGAGTTCGATCCTAGGAATCGTGAAGTCGCCCGCCTTCCGTGGAATGAGCAAGTATTGGAAATCTTTTTCGCCGACCCCGGCCTTCCCTTTAGTCTGGCTCTTCGCTTCGTACAGCTCGAATCCGTCCGGCAACGGAATCTTCGGCGTTTCGATATTCGAAATATTTCCGGAACCTTCGATCTTCAGGGTGAGCGTCACCGCTTCGTTCGCTTTCACGTCGTTTCGATCGGTGGCCGCGATGACGTCATAGTTCCCGATCGCTCCGGTGAACGCGAGATCCTTCGGCGGAGCCGGAACTCCGGAAACTTCGACCGTAATCGGCTCGCTGCGAAGGCTTTCGATTTGGGGTTGGGCGTTTCGAAAGAACTGTTGGAAAAGATCGTCCTCGTCGTCGAAGCCTCCCCCACCCTTCCCATTTCGGGCGCCGGGCGGCGCCATGTACTGGGCCTTCACTTCCATCGGATCGATCGTGAGTTTTCCTTCTTTCAGCGGATAGGCCGCGAAAGAAGCGATGAGAACCCGGCGATAGACCGTTCCATCGAGAACGACGTCATGGGCTTCGAGCCGACCCGTGAGGACCGGAATATCGAGCTCTTCTTTCAAGAAACCATTTAGATTCGGATATCGATCCGCAGTCGCGTTGAAGCTTTGGGCGCGCGAGTAGAGGTAATAGTTAACGATAATTTGCTGCCCTTTATAGGCCTTCGTCTTATCGACTTCGGTACGCAGAAAGAGAACCGTGCCGCGCCCTTTTTTGGCCGCTCCCCGAAGACCGGCGCCCGCGCCGCCGTATCCCTTCGGCGGTGGCGTTCCTGCTCCCCCTCCGGTCACGATCACGTTAATCGGGTTCGCCGTATAAGGTTTTCCGTCGACATTGATATGGATATTCGTAATCGATAGGCGTCCGGTCACCTTCGGGCGAAGCACATAAGTGAACGTGCGTTGGAACTTCGCGGTGAATTTTCCGGCGTTCGAATCGTAATAACTCTGAACGAAAGAACCTTGGTAGTTCTGAATCTCGTCGAAGTTCGGTGCGGAAAATTCGGGGGCGTCGATCGGGACCGTTCCCTCGGCCTCGACGGTCATTTTCACAGAAACCGATTCGTCCTGCGCGATCTCTTCACGGTCCGCTTCGGCGCGAAATTCGACCGCGAACACGGAAGTCGACCAAAGAATTAGAAGTACGGGGAGGAGTTTGGTGATTCGCATTTCGCGGCCTACCAGTCTTTCTCGAGCGGCTGCGGACGCCCTTTACTGCGTTTCATTTTGTCCTGAAGGTCTTTTTCACGGCGAGAGAGCTCGGCCATTACCCGGGCGGCGTCTTCTTTCGAGAGCTTTTGGGATTTAAAATCACGCTTCCCGTTCGATTCCGAATATTTCTGGGGCTCGTCCTTCTTCTTGTCGCCGTCTTCGTCTTTTTTCTTATCGTCCTTGTCGCCATCGCCCGACTTATTTCCCGACTTGTTCTGATCGGATTTCTCTTTTTTGTCGGATTCCTTATCTTCCTTATCCTTGGAGTCGTCCTTTCCCTGGGACTGCTTCGCTTCGAAAAGGAGTTCCAGATTCTTGCGGATCTTAGGCTCGAGTTCGGCGTTCGGTTCGTGCGCATTTTCTTCGAGGGCGGCGAGGTACGAATCGACGGCGCCCTCGAGATCTTTATTTGCGGTTTTCGCGATTCCCTGATTATAGAGAGCCGCCGCGGCGAGCCCGGGGCGTTGGTCGCGTTTCGCATTCTCCGCGGCCTCGCCATAAACGCGGGCCGCATCGCCGAATTTTTCTTCCTTCAGATGAATGGCGCCTTGGTTAAAGCGAAGTTCGGGCGATCGCGGTTCCTCGACCTGAGCGTTCGAAAAATGTTCCTTCGCTTCGGCGACCTTATCGTCGGCGAATGCTTTTATGGCCTTGTCGTTTTCTTCATAAGCCCGGAATTCATCGGCGTGGGCCGCCGTAACTCCCAGTGCGAGAAAAAGGAGTACCACAGTCTTTCGACTCGGCATCCCAAGTTCGGCAAACATAAAAAAGAGCGCGATCGCGAGTGGCCACTGGAATCTTTCTTTTCGGATGGTGACTTTTTTCTCGGCGAATTCGCCGCGCGAAAGCGCTCCGAGTTCCCCCATTAAATCGTCGAGCTCATTTTCCGAAGGCGTGATCGCCCAAAATTTCCCGTCCGCGTCGGTCGCGAGCTTCCGGAGGGAGGTCGGGTTAAACTGAGTGATAACAGTCTTGCCCGCGTGATCGCGTTTGAAGCCGATAGTTTGGCCTTCGGGATCCCGAACCGGAATCGGGCCGCCTTTTTCCGTTCCGATGCCGAATACGTAAACCTTCAGGTTCTCTTTCTTGAGGCCGGCTACGATCTCATTAATCCGGTCTTCGTTATCTTCCCCATCGGAAATCAGGATGATCGAGCGCGAGATCGGCGCCTGGGTATCCTTGCCCGAATTGTCTTCGGCACCCCGTTCGAGTGCGTTGAGTGCAGTTTCGAGCCCAGCCCCGATGTCGGTCCCTTGGGCGGTCACGCTGTCGGTCGAAAGGGTATCCGCGGTTTCTCCGACGTAATCGAGGTCAGTCGTGAGCGGTGAGAGAAGCACGCTGTTACCCGCGAAGGCTACGAGACCGACGCGGTCACCGGCGGCACGTTCGAGAAACCGCCGGATAAAGTGTTGGGCCTTTTTCATCCGGCTCGGTACGACGTCTTCCGCCATCATGCTCGACGAAACGTCGACGACCATCATGATGTCGAGGCCGGTCGTCTTCATCACTTCTTCAGATTCGCCCCACTGCGGGCGAGCCATCGCGAGAAAGAGAAATAGGAGGAAAAGACACCAAAAGAAGAGTTTCTTCCTCGGAAGATTCCAATCTAATTCCGGAGCGATTTTTCCCCAAACTGGCTCTTCGGCAAACTTTGCGAACTGCGTCTTACGATTCGCGAGGAGGGCCCGACCCCCAATATAAAGAAGCGGAATCGTCGCGATTGCCCAAAACCACTTCGGATAGAGGAAAAAAACCCCAAGGATCTTCATGGGAGAATTCTCCACCATAGCCGCGCGAGAATGCGCTCGAGCCCGAGAAGGAGCAGCGATACCAGAAGGGGCTTCCCAAAGATTTCGTCGTAGCGGACCTTTTCGTTCGTTTTAATCTCCGATTTTTCGAGCTTATCGATATCGGCGAAGACGTCTTCTAGCGCCGCTTTGTCTTCGACGCGGTAAAATTTCCCGTCGGTGGCCGACGAAATCTGTTTCAGAAGCTCAGGGTTAAGCTGGTTATCGAACCATTGGTAGGTCGTCACCGTCTCGCCGAGCATGCCTTTTCGGCGAATCGGCATCCGAACTCGCCCTTCTTTGCCGATCGCGATCGTATAAACTTTGATTCCGTAACCCGCGGCGAGATCGCCCGCGGTGAGCGGATCGACTTGGCCGACGTTGTTTTCGCCATCGGTGAGGAGCACGATTACGCGACTTTTCGCCTTCGAGTTCTTTAACCGGTTTACCGCCACGGCGAGCCCGTCGCCGATCGCGGTTCCGTCTTTCAGCATTCCGGTGTCCGCCTTATGGAGGGCGGCCAGGAGCAAACCATAATCGAGTGTCGGGGGCGTCATCGTCAGCGCTTCACCCGAGAAAACAAGGAATCCGATCCGGTCGCTACTCCGCCGCTTGATGAAGTCCTCCATCGTCTTCTTCGCCGTCGTCATCCGCGACTCTTCGGCCAAATCCTCGATATTCATTGAAGCCGAAAGATCGAGCACCATCATCAAATCGACGCCAGAAACCGTACGCTGAGTCTCGCGGTGGCTTTCTTGAGGACGCGCGATCGCGAGGATCACGAAGATGATCGCGACGTAGCGAAGGAGCAGGATAATCCGCGACGGATCGAACGCGCGGAGATTTTTCGGAATCGGGAGCGAGAACTGAACCCGAGCCGGCTGGTTCCGACGACGCCAGAAGCGGTGAAAGAGCGGAAGAAGGACGATGAGACCGAGGAAGAAGATTTGAGCAAATCTCATTTCGCCACCTCCTTCGTCGGAGATCCAGGAGTTCCCTCCGGTAGAATCGGAGGCGCCGCGGCCTTACGGGTAGTCACGATCAGCTCGCGCGCTTCGCGGTGAACTTCTTTGGCATCTTCGGCGGAAGGAATCACGTCAGCAAATTTCACCGGATCGAGAAGCTCGAAGAGGATCCGAACCCGAAGGATGACAGTATCGTTCAAGGCGGGCGTACCGTTTCGCTCTTTTAAGAGCGCCATCAGTTCGGAGGTTGTACTTTCCGCCGCATCGAAATCGAATCGTTCCCCGAAGTAGGCTTTCAGAGTCTC
>JBBQMV010000191.1:0-5759 GCA_038329315.1 Bdellovibrionia bacterium
GATGGGTGCACGCCGCGATCGAAGCGCCGGCGGCGATGTCGATTCTCGCCGGGCTCACGCTCGCCGCGAGCGGCACCAACCCCGGGACCGATCAGAATCCACGAACCTGGGCGAAGTTCGCTCCGTGGGCCGGAGTGGGCGTCGGCGCCGCGTGGATCGGTTTGGCGGAATGGTCGCTGAAGGCGAACCCACCGTACGCCGCGGCCGAAAAAGATCTCGCCTCCATGCCGAAGAAGTCGACCCGCGAGCAACTCGTGCGCGAACGGCGAGCCGAAGAGGCGCTCGAGAACGCGGCGTCGATCGCCCGTAAAATGAAATATTTTTCGTTCATCACGAATGCCGGCGTCGGCGCCTTCATGAGCGCGGCCGCGAAGGACGGTTCCTTCGCTCGAGTGTTCGCCATCGCTTCCGCGGTGTCTGCGCTTACCCCGCTCCTTTTCGAACATCCGTGGGAAAAGACGGCGGACGCTCAGCGCGATTATAAGAAAAGGATTTACGGACCGGTCGCCAGCGCCGCAATCCTCGAGCGGAACTCCCGCGGCGACGTCGCTCCGGGCATCGTCGTCGCTTTCCACTGGTGAGAGGAATCACCATGAAGCGCGCCCCGATTTTAGCCCTCCCGATCCTCTTCGCAATTCTCCTCTCGACTTCCTTTTCGATGGTGGCATACGGCGCGACCGAAAAAGCGGTCGAATTTCGCCCCTGCCCCGCTTCGCGTGAATACATCACCGCGCTCGAGTTTCTTCGCGACAATAAGGATCTAAAACTTCCCGAGACCGAAGCGCGGAAGGTCGCCGACGCGATCGCAAAGGGATGCGCCGGCGCGGCTGAACGCTTTATCCGCGTTTCCGGTCTCCTCACCCGCGCAGGTTTCTCCGGGCACGAAGCGGCCGAAAACGGAAAACGTTTCGCGGTCGGTACCGCCGCCGAAGTCGATACTTTTGTGAGCGTCTTCAAGCGCGCGTTCGCCGAAGAATACCTCGACCTCGATCTCGAAGCTTCCCTCCACATGGCGCTGGCCCTCTCGAAAGAGTTCGCCGGTGACCAACCCCAAGTGCGGAATGATTTCGAACGACTCCTTGCGTTTTGTTCCGAAGATCGGAAGCTCGGACTTCCGAAACCGCAGTGCGGAGCTTTCGCCTCTCGCCTCGCCGCGAAGGGCGAACCCTGGAACGGCGGCGTCGCCCTTCCGTTTATTCGCGGCTACGAGTACCTTACGTCCACGCACGGGCCTTCGCTCATTACGGGCGATGCACTGAAACTCGGCGAAGCTTTACTCGCCGCCGGCCCAGGCGCGTTCGAAAACTTCACCCAAGCCTACGGCTACGCGGTCGCCGAACACGGTCTCGCTCTCGGCCGCGAGAACGCAATCAAGTTCGCCCGCGAACTCGCGCTCACCACCGATAAGCACGCTCCGTAAACCTCGGCAGTTCTCAGTTAGTATGAGAACAGTAATTTTCGATCGCGCCGCGAATGCGGCGGAGATCGCGCGTGAAGCCCGCGTACGGAACGGACGCGTAATCGTCGCCGACCTTGACGTTCGCCGGAAAGAGATCGAGATCACCTGGACGGTAAACGTACTCGACGAATCGGTCGGGAAAATTACTATCTACCATCGACATTCGGTAGCCGCCATCGGCGGAGGCCTCCATTACATGAAGCAGGCTTGCGTGCGAAACGATCCCGCGCATCTGGAGCATCACCCAGAGTACGTCGCCCTTCGCCTTCGCCGCCGAGAACTGGGTGAATATTTTATCGAGACGGGCTTTCATTTCACCCGCCTCGCGAAACCGCGCGCGTCCGTAAAGGCCACGAAGGTAGGCTTGATTCAAAAGCCCGTCCCGGAGCTGCCACGCATTCAGCGCGGACTGGATCTCCGACTGAAAATCCTTCGTGAACGAAACGAGATCACGATAGCCAGGGATGAGAACGACTTCGGTGCGCGAAACCAGCCGGCGAATGAGGTCCTTCGCGGCCGCCGGAGTCGGCGCCTTCGCGGAGGGATCGAATTCGGCGAGGTACCACGCCACTCGCTGGAAGCGCGAGTGCCACCAGCAGACGCCGCCGCCCGCGAGCCCACCTTCATTTTCGAAGCCCATCCGCATGCCCGGGTCGTTCGAAATTTTCTCGATCGTGGCGGAGATCGAACCGCCGTCGCGCGTGTTACAAAAATTTCCGGCTACCGCCGAATTCACCAGCACGCCGAACGCGCCTAAAACCAAAGAGATCCTTCTCATCGAGGTACCTCGGGCACTTAAGCCCGTCTAAAGACGGTTCAATCCTTTGAACGCCTTCAGTGTGACCTACTAAATCGAAAGAAGCAAAAGGGCGACCCAGTAGAGGGTAATGACACCGGCTTCGTGCAGTTCGGTCCAGTGATGCAGGCCGAGAACCGCCTTCACGAACGGGTTTTGCTGCAGCAGGAAGAGGCCGATCACACCGAGCCATAAAAGGCCGCGGAACCAGAGAAAACGCCGTCCGGGCCGAAACGCCGCGAAACAGGCGCCGATCAGATAGACGCTTCCCCACCGCCATGAGAGCGGATTCACGAGCTGCCCCATGATGAGCCAAGGGCTAATCCACACGAAACTGTCCTGGGCGGTCGGAGCGTAGGGACGGCGAAGGATGAGGAGCCCCATCAGCAGTCCCGCGAGTACTCCCGCGATTCCGAGGGCCGACATCATCGACGTCGGGTTATTCACCGCGTTCACGTCGACCCATCGACTGACCGAAGCCCAGAGACTTTGGTTCACGTCGTTGGCGAAAAGCGAAACCGGCTGGGTCTTGAGAAGATTGAACCAGTCTTGAGACATCTTCATCGCCTTGTCGGGGCCGAAGGCAAGCGACGGAAGTGCCGCGCCCCAGAAGACGGAAGAGAAAAGAAATCCCGAAACGAAAAGTTTCAAGCGTCGAAGCGGCGGCTTTCCGTCCTCGCGCTCACGCCGCGAAGACGCGAAAGCAAACGGGACGATCATGAAGAGCAGCGGCGCCTTAATCCAGGGGAGCATCCCGATCAGCGCGCCGGCAAGGAGCGTATAACGGGTATAAATCGAGGTCGCGAGGATCATCACCGGGAAAATGAAGACCTCGACTTGGCCGTAATCGAAGCATTCGAGAATACCCTTCCACGAGAGAGCCACGCCGAGAATGAGGGCGACGACGTCGCGCCAGGTACGGTAGCGCGCACCGATCATGAACGACATCGTGAGCAAGGCCACACAAAGCGTGGAAAACCCGAACCACGCGTCCGTCGGCTCCTTCGGCAAAACGCCGATCAGCGCGAGCATGCCCGGCGCGTACTTGAACGAGAGGTATTCGTTCGCGACGTAGGGAGATACCCCCTGGGTGTAGCGCTGCCAGGCCTTCACGTAGACGCCGAAGTCCTGTGGGATGCTGGAAGTGTAAGCGGAGAATTTACCGGGATATCGGAGGTAAAGGACGATCCCCACCGCGAGCGAGAAGATTAACGCGGCGAGCCAAGGCTGGAGAAACCGTTCTTTAATCTCCTTAAACCTTCGAAAAGGCGAAGCGGGTTCGGGTACTTCCGAGGCCTTTTTCGAGGTGTCTTTTTCAGCACTCATGCTACAAGGATGCTCTATGTCAATTGAACGGCTCCAGAAAATCCTAGCACAAGCTGGGATCGCATCCAGACGAAAAGCGGAAGAACTCATCGAACAAGGTCTCGTGACCGTAAACGGGAATGTCGCGAAGCTCGGCGACAAGGCTGATTTCCTCTCCGACCACATCAAGGTCGAAGGAAAACTGCTCCGCAAACTCGAAGACCTCTTTTACGTCGTCTTCAATAAGCCAAAAGGCGTGATCTCGATGATGACGGATCCGGAAGGTCGCCCGACGATCGCCGATTTCCTCTCGAAGATGAAAGCGCACGTCAATCCGATCGGACGCCTCGACTTCAACTCCGAAGGTCTCCTTCTCCTCACGAACGACGGCGCGATGGCCGAAAAAATTCAAAAGAGCGACGCCTTCCCGCGCGTTTACCACGTGAAACTGAAGGGCCACATCACGACCGAAATGATCTCGCGCCTAGAACGCGGCGGGCGCATCGGCGAGAAATTTACCAAGCCCCTCACCGTTCGCATTCACGAAGAACTGAACAAGAAGACGAAGATCGAAATCGTTTTCTTAAACGCCGCGAACGTCGACGTGAAAACGTACTTCGAGTCGAAGGGTTTCCTCATCGAAAAAATTACCCGTACCGCCGTCGGGCACCTCACCCTCCACGGCCTCGAGCCCGGTAAGTACCGGATCGTGCCGAAGACGAAGTTCGAAGCGCTCTTTACTCAGCCCGAACTCGGCGTAAAAGCGATCACTCACCGCCACACGAAGGAAAGAGCGATCCTTCCGCGCGACCAGCGCATGCGGAACGTCGACGAACATGGAAAAGTGATTCCGAAGGTCGGCGTCGTGACTCGTGCTGCCGCTTCCGGAAATCCGATCGTCTCGCGGTCCGCTCCGAAATCGAAGGACGCTCCGGCCGCGACTGAAGGAACGAAGGGTGACCGCATCGTCGTTCGCGCGACGGGCGATATCGCTCCGGCACCGAAGACCGGTGCGCGCATCGGCGCGAAGAAATCCTATTCTGATTCAGTGGATATGCCGAAGTTCAAGAAGCGTACGTCAACGGCTGCGGGCCGCTCCTCCGAGAGCCGCGACAGTCGCGCACCTCGCTCGGAAGACGGCGAAAAGCGTCCGATGAGCCGCTTTGGCGGCGACAAAAAGCCGAGCCGCTTTGGAAGCGGCGACAAAAAGCCGAGCCGCTTCGGCGCCTCGAAGGGTCGCGGAGCCGAGAGCCGCTCCGCTTCGCCCCGTCGTGGAGCTTCGGATCGTCCATCGTTCGGTCGCACCGACGGCAAGCCACGTTTCTCCCCTCGCCCCGAAGGCGGACGGGACCGTCCAGACAGTCGCGGACCACGGCCTGACAGCCGCGGACCTTCGAAGCGTCCTTCGTCTTCTCGCCCTTCGTCCGCACCGCGCGCGGAAGGCCGTGCGGGATTCTCTCGTCGTCCGATCGCACGCGTAAAGCGCCGCGAGACCTAATCGCGGAAAGCCGCGAGAGCGCGATGCACGAGCGGAAATAGCTTAGCCGGACATTCCTTTTGCGGGAGATGTCCGCACTCCGTGAGCGTCACGAGCTCCGCGCGAGAAATTTCCTTTTTGAACTGGTCCATCGCGGACCGCGAAACGATCTGGTCGGCTTCGCCCCGGATAAGGGTGGTCGGCGTCGTAATTTTTTCCAGATCGCCGTCGAGGCGATCCGCGAGGGTTTGCGCTCCCCGAATTTCGTCGGAGGCGCCCCGCTTGATTCGCGCTACGGCCACACTCCACTCTTTTTCAGAGAGAACACGCGGCTTGAAATAGGCCCGCCTCTGAAACTCCTTCAAGCTCTCGACCGTGGCGGATTTTAAAAGGTCCTTCGTTTCGTTTTCGATCGCTGCGAGACCGGTCGGCGAAACGAGGACGAGGGCGGAATAGTGCTTCGGGAAGTCGATCGCCATGCGAGCGGCGACCCATCCGCCGAAGCTGTTTCCGACGAGCGCGTTCCGCTTGCATTCGCGGGCCTGCGCGATTCCGGCGTCGAGTTCGCGGGCCATATTCGAAACGCGGTACTCGGTCGGGTCGTGCCGATTAAGCGAGCCACCATGTCCCGGGAGATCGATCGCGAAAACGCGGACCGGAGTCGTTCCGAACGCATCGGGCGTGAGAAAAAAATTCCTCCAGGTCACGACCGAGTCCCCTAG
>JBBQMV010000192.1:0-5740 GCA_038329315.1 Bdellovibrionia bacterium
CCCCATGCGCGAAAAGCTGATCGCGCCGAAGATGATCAGCGACGACATCAGCATCCAGGCGAATACGGGATTTCGAATCGAAATCGACGGAAGTGAATTCATCATCGGATAAGGCCCATTTCTTAGCTAGCACCGGCGAGCGGAATGTGTCCGGCGCCTGCTTCGAGGCGAGCGCGTTCGAGGAAGTGTTGGTACCGAGCTTGGTCGTAGCTGCGTTTAGCGTCGGTCAGCATTTGGAGTGAATTCAGGAGATCGAGATTCGTCACGAGGCCGAACTTATAGTCTTTGTGGATCTGATCGTACGATCTCTTAGCGAGTTCGACGGCTTCGGCGAAGGATTTTAGCTCGCCCTCGGAAGCGACGAGCGTTTGGTGGAGCGTGCGAACTTGAATTTGGGCGTTTCGTTCCAGGAGCCCCGTGTTGATTTGGCTCTCCCGGAACACACTCGCGGCTTGGCGAACTTGCGACTGCGTGATTCCGCCGGCGAAAATCGGCACGGTAAGGGTCAGCGTCGCGTCCCACTTCGAGTCGTTCGTGTACCCTTCCTTTTTCAGGTAGTAGTTCCCGGCGATATCGAGGTCCGGCGAGTGAAATCCGCGTTGGTACGAGATCTGCTCTTCGGCAGCGTCGGTTTTCTTACGAGCGGCGACGAGATCCGGGTGTTGCTCCGAGGCCTTCAAGTAGTCGTCGAGTGTCCCGAGCGGAGAATTCGTCGGAACTTCTTCCATGAGTTCAAATTCGATCGGTATGCGCGCGAGATTCGCGAGGGCGAGCTTGGCTTGGTGGAGCGTACTTTCGGCGGCCTTCAACCGAGCTTCGGAACCGGCGCGCGCCGCCTGGACGGAGAGGAGATCGCTCGAACGCGTTCTTCCGATTTTCACCCGACCGCGGAGTTCCCCGATTTGGTCATCGTAGAGCCCGAGTTCCGTTTTTGCGTGATTCCGGAGCGCCTGCTGAAGGAGGGCGGTATAGTACGCGGCCGTGAGGTCGACGAAATACTGAAGGCGGGATCCGGAGACTTCCGCTTCTTTGCCTTCGAGGAGACGATTCGTTTGGGCGAGAAATGCATACTCGGAACCGCCTTTGAAAAGGTATTCCTTGCCCGTAATGCGCGCCGTTTTCTGGGTATCGCCCGTATAACCCGGAGTGATGATCGAGGGCTGGCCGGCTTTATAGAAAGTCCCGTAACCGACGATCGTCGGGAGGAGTGCGCCCGTTCCTTGCGATTTGGTTTCTTCGATCTGTGAGCGCTCTTCGATTTTCGAGCGTACGGTTTCGGCACCGTCGACCGTCGAGCGATAGAGATCAGTGAGTCCGTACGTCTTCGGAGTCGCGGCTTCAGCGCGGAGCGAGCCAAACATGAGGAGCAGGAGAATCATTTCTCCATTTTATAACGGAACACGACGCGGCTTGAAACCTTGGTCTTGCGTGCGAAATCGAATTTTCTCTTTTATTTTCCATGCTTTTTCCCCGGTTTAGGACACCGCTCGTCATTGCGATGACAAACGAAATCACTCCAGCGTCAATCCTATTTCGGGCGTATAACGCTGACTAAATCGTTAACTCGTAGCAGTCTAGTAGGATGAAACAGACATTCTGGTTCTGGCTCGCCCTCGCTTGTACCCCGCTTACCGCTTTCGCTTATTCTTCGCGGGGAAGCCGTAGCTACGCCTCGGAATCGGAGTCGATGGGATCGGGCGTCGCCGTTTCCGGGAGCATCGCGATGCCGAGCTCGACGACCGCCGTCTATACGAATCCGGCCGGACTGATCGGGAACCCCGGGGCACGCCTTTCACTTCAAGGCGGTTCGGATAAGCCGATGAACGATCCGACCTACCGGGCCCTGATCCTTGGGGGGAATGGGATGTTCGGCGCGGCTGCGGGCGTGAAGTACCAAATCAACGACGGAAGCGCCGACGATAAGGGCTACGGGGTTTACGGGTTGGCGGTGAATATATCTCCGCTTGCGCTGACGTTGGGAGTCGCCGGAGTCTCCGGCATTAAGAACGCCGTGGGATCGACTCTGAATGCGGGTCTCCTTTTCCGCCCGACTTCGATGGTGACCATCGGTGGTACGGCCATGGGATTAAAGAATGGCGTCGATAGCATCGGTCTCGGAATGGGGATCGAACTCATGAGCGGCTTCGACCTCGTCGCCGACTCTGCGTTTAATTCGAAATTTAAAAACGGCGAGTTCAAGCCGGGTCTCCGTCTCCAGAACAGCTTCGCCGGTCTCTCCGTCAGTTACGGAACCGGAGCGACGGACCAATTTGCAAAAGACATTTCCGCAGCCGCCTATATAAAGGTATCGTCGAACTCGGAATTTGAGTTCGAATACAATCACGGCGGCGACCTTCCGAAATATTTCGCGTCGCTTTCGTTCGGTTTCTAAAGGAGTCCCCATGCTTTGGGATCTTGCTCGTCTTCGTTGTCCGGTTTGTCGTGAAGGCACCGTATTTAAAGGGCCGTATTCGATGCGCCCGGATTGCCCGAAGTGTGGCGTCCATTTCGAACGCGAGAACGGCTATTTCATGGGCGCCATGTGGATCGCGTATTTCATGGGATCGATCTCGATCATTCCGACGATCGTGATTCTCGTTCAGGTGCTCGATGCGGGGATGCCGGTCGTGATCGGGGTCGGGGCGGCGCAGCTGATTCTTTTGCAGCCCTTGATCTACATGTATTCACGGATGATCTGGATGTATATCGACCGAAGTGGGGCTAAGAAGGATTGGCACTGAGCTTCGATTCGTGATGTCTTTTGGTCATGATTCGACGACTTGCTTCGTTCGCTTTTTTGGTCTCGGTATCTAGTTTCGCGGGTATTGATCAAGCTCCGCCGAACTTTCCGTACGGGAATGGGGATGCGGTTTTCGTCGACTTCAAGTCGGCTTCTTACCACCTGGTTTACGATCTCGCCGCGCAGACGGTGAATGTCGATAGCGTGATCGAGTTTGAAGCGCCGGTCGCGGGCTATCCGATTTTCGACCTCGTTCCGGAGCCTCGGAATGTTCGCCTCGACGATCGCGATGCCGATGTCGCGGAAATTGCGGATCCGGATCATGCCTCGCATTTCCGGGTGGTTCGCACCTCGGTTTCTCCGGGAATGCACCGTCTCACCCTTTCGCACTCGATTACGACGAACGTCGTTTTTCGCAGTAGCGGCGTCGCTTCGGCGTTTTGGACGACGGATCTCACCGATCGTCGCTACCTCGAACAGTACCTTCCGACGAACTTTCTTTTCGATCAGTATCCGAGTTCGCTTCGGGTCGAAGTCGTGAACGCCGTCGGAAAACCGCACGTACTGCGGGCGAACGGAATCGTGACGACGGTTTCCGAGAACATATTTCAAGCGGAGTTCCCGGCGTACTTTTCCGCGTCCTCGCTCTTTTTTCACCTTTCGCCGGTGGGTGCATTCACTTCGTCGACCTTTATCCTGAAATCCGTCGATGGCCGCGACCTTCCGGTCGAAGTCTACGCTGCCGGCGATCCGACCCCCTGGGTGAATCATGTGAAGTCCGTGATTCCGGAACTCGAAGCCGACTACGGCCCGTTTCCCCACGCGAAGGTCATCGCCTACGGCGTCGTCTCTGGTGGGATGGAATACTCGGGCGCTACGATGTCTTCACCGACGGCGCTCGGCCACGAACTCTTTCATTCTTACAATGCACGCGGGGTGATGCCGGCGGACGGAAACTCGGGTTGGATGGACGAAGCGATGTCCTCCTGGCGCGATCGAAACTATCCACGCCGGGACGTTTTCACGGAAAAGACCGATATGGCCGGTCATTCGCCCTGGTTTCGGAAGACCGACACCGACGCTTATTCGATCGGAACGGACTTTCTCGAATGGATGGCCGGACGGATGGCGGCAAAGGGAAAGGACTTCAAACTCTTTCTCCGAGAGTACTTCCGAGCGCATCTCTACCAGACGGTCGTTACGGAAGACCTTCGGACCGCGATGGAAATCTACGGGGGTCTCGATCTCGCCGCCGACTTCGACCGGTACATCTACGGAAAGAGCGGAGTCGCGCAGGCGGGATCATGCGGAGGCGAGAAATCAGAATCGGTCCTGGAGAATCCGTTCCACCCCCGGATGACGAAGCAGCAGTTACTCGACCTTCTTTAATTCGAGGGAGTAACTTCCGTCGACTTGGCGGGGGGTGCGTCCTCGCTCTTAGCGTCGTTCACTGTGGCCGCGGGCATCCGGTCTACCTTTCCGGATTTCTGCTCGGCGACGATCTTCAGCGTTTCGACGCTATCGATCGAATCGAAGATCGCAGCGGAGGCGGAGGCGGCGGAGAGAAGAGAAAGTGCGACGAGAAAAATGCGAGTCGTGCGGTTCATAGGAACTCCCTGACTCTAAGTGTAACGGAAAATTTCGTCGTCCGCGAGTGTGAGGGCTTTGACAGTCTTGAGATCCGCTCACTGGCCGCTTCGCTGGTCGTTTCTCATTGAAATGATGGAGGAAACGGAGGCTCCGGAAGGCCGAAGGAAGAACTTCGACCTTCCGGGAGCGAGACAACGGAAGCGATTCCGTAATCTTGTTTCTCAGTTCAACACGGGCGCGAACCCTTAGCGAACCTTTCCCTAGATGGCTCAGCGCGTTCTTTTTATCCTCCCGCAATTCCGAAGGTTTATGATTTAAAAAGAAGATTTGCGGCGCACTAGACGCGGACTAAACTGGCTTCAATGAGAGCACCCAGCCGCATCCCGTCAAGCCTTCCCGACCTGCTTTTAGACCTTGAAAGGCGCACTCCGGCCGGCACCGCTGAGAAGTGGGATAATGTCGGGCTGCTCGTGGGAGATCGGCGCGAAAGCGCCAAGATCAAAGGCGCGATCATCTCGATCGACCTCACCGCCGAATCGATCGCAGTCGCGAAACGTTTAGGCTATTCGCTGATTTTAAATCACCACCCGTGCATTTTTCGAGGAGTGAAGCGAGTAGACGGACTTCTCCACGAAGCCGCGCGCGCCGGAATCTCCGTCTTTGCGACCCACACGAATTTCGATCGCTGCGCACTCGAAGTTCCGGCCTTCGTTTCGAAAGCCCTCGGATTCACGCCGATCGGTCGGCTTTACGAAGGCGAAGAAGCGGAGTTTGTAAAACTGGTCGTTTTCGTCCCGAAAACCCACCTCGAAAAAATTCGCGAAGCCGTCTGCTCGGCGGGCGCCGGAAAAATCGGTCGCTACGATACCTGTACCTTCGCCAGCCAAGGCGAAGGATCTTTCCGTGCCGGGGAAGGAACCACGCCCTTCATCGGAAAGAAGGGACGGCTCGAAATCGCAAATGAAGTACGCCTAGAAACTGTCTTTCCGCGCGGTTTGAAAAAGCGGGTTCTCGCAGCCATGCGCGCGTCTCATCCCTACGAAGAAATCGCGTACGACCTCTACCGAGTCGAACAGGAGCCCTCGGCAGTCGGCCTGGTTTCGGGGCTTGGCTATGGCGTTTACGGGGACCTTCCTCAGGCGCTTCCGTTTGAGGAGGTTGCCCGGCGGTTGAAAAAGGCGTTTAAAATTTCGGCTTTTTTGATGACCGATCCGGCCCCTAAGCGTGTGAAACGCATTGGTTTTGTGGCTGGCAAAGGGGCTGGCTTCGCGGGGAGTGCGCGCCACGTCGGCTGCGACCTTTTCATTACCGGTGAAGCGGGGTATCACGTTGCCCGTGAAGCCGCGAATGGCGGGGTTGCCGTTTTGGAAGTCGGACATCGCGAAAGCGAAATCTACTTCCTGCAGACCG
>JBBQMV010000193.1:0-5739 GCA_038329315.1 Bdellovibrionia bacterium
CGGCGCGTGGACATTGTGAATCACCGGTACGAATTCGTGGAGAAGCTTCAGGTGAAGGTCGTCCGTCGTACGGTAGTTGTCGGAATCCTTCTTGATGATCTGGTGAAGAGTCGAGACGACTTGCTTCTCGCGGATCGGGTCATCGTACCGGAGCGCGGATTCGACGGTGATCCCGGTCATGACTTTATCTTCGTAAATCGCGCGAACGAACGCGACCGGTTCGGCGCGAATCGTTTTCGGAATAACCACTTTCTTTGGTTTCACGAGGGTTTCGTCGTGGGCGGCGGAACCTTCGTCCGCGTCGGTGATTCCGGCGCGCAGGAGTGAACCGCGCGCGAGAATCCAGGAGGCGAGGGCGGCGACGTGGCGACAATGTTTTTCGTAGATGCCGTGGGCTGAGCAGGTGCAGCTCGACGAACGGATCGTTCCCCGGTCCATGAGGATCGTCGTCTTGAGCTGTTCGTTCTTTCCGGCGGGATTCACTTCGCCGATTTCGGCCGTCACCAGATGGTTCTTCAGCTTTACTTGGGCGACGAAATTTTCGCGAAACGAGGTCTGGCCTCGTTTCCAAGTCCCCGGCTGGAAGTCTTTCTTAATCTGGTTCAGGAAGAGCATGCGTGAGCGTTCTGTTATAGCAGCCGCGGGTGGGAAAGGCCCGAAGAAACCGGAAAGCAAAACCCCCCGAACTGTGAAGTCCGAGGGGTTTAACTTGAGAGAGGAGTATATGAGTGCCCAATTCCGTGTGGACGTCAGCCTTTCTGCAGGGCGGGTGCAAATTAAAAGTGAAGTACTCAAGTTTTCACCGAAGGAAGATGAAGTCGTGAAGTTTCAAGACCCTAGCCGTCTTTGGAAAGCGAATCAGTGATCCGCCGGGAGGTCATAGGCCGGAGAAAAGAACCCGAATTCTAGACAGATGCTCGAGCCTTGGACGAAAAAAGCCGCGCCGCATTACGATTCTGCTCGTTCCGGTGGGATACTTTGTGACGTACGCGGTGAACTAGGCAGGTGAACGACCACCCTCACGAAAAGATCGTCACCGTGAAGGTAAAAGGAATTTCTGTCGAAGGACCTGGCTCCGAAACCGTAATGCAAAAAGACCGATGCGGAGGCCGCACCGGTCTTTTTAGTTTTAGTTTAACTCGGATTACTTAGTTCGCGCTGTTGGCTTGCGCGGACTTGCGAGCGGCGTCGGCAGCTGCGGTATTGTCTTCCGCGATCCCGTACTTGCGCTGGATATCGGATACGTTCTTACTGAAGTTCGTATCCATGTCCTCGCCCATCCGGGCCAGTGCCTTCGCTTGGCCAAGGGTCGGGTTCTTCACCTTGATCTTGAGGCGTTCGGACTTCTTGATCTTGCTCCAGCCTTCGCTGTTCGTATCCCAGGCTTTGTCTGAGAATTGATTGTTCACGTTCAGCTTCGCTTTTCCGTTCATCACGAGGTTGTCTTGATCGGCCTTTTTCTTCAGCCGTGCGACTTCGTCCGCGTGTTCCTTGTCTTTACGGGCTTGCTCGAGGCGGGCCGCTTCGTCTTTATCCTTTTGCTCTTGCTTGAGGCGTTCGTTTTCCTGGTTCGCCGCTTCGAGCTTTCCTTCGTCCGGGCAAGGAGCCGTGACCACTACTGGAGTCGTCGGCTTCTTTTTCGGTAGGGGCTTGCGAACCGGAGTCGGATTCGTCTTCGGCTTAGGCGTCGGAAGCTTGCCTTGGTCAGCCTTCTTCGTCGGCGGAACCTTCGTCCGAACCGGAGTCGGATTCGTCTTCGGCTTAGGCGTTGGAAGCTTGTTTGGAACGCAACCTTTGCCTTCGACGTAAGTCTCGCCGTCGTCGCAACCCGTTAGATCCGGAAGGGGATCGCAGGAGTTCGTACGTGGGTTGTATTCCGTTTTCGTCAGATCGCAATCGACCTTTGTCGGATCGCAGTGGTTCGTCGCTGGATTCCAAACCGTGTTCGGATCCGTGCAGCCCGTCTTACCTTGATCCGTGTTCGTCTTACCTTGGTCCGTGTTCGTCTTACCTTGATCCGTGTTCGTCTTACCTTGATTGGTCGACCCCTTGTCGTCGTCGCAAGGACCTTGGATCGCGCCGTCTTTGCAGATCCACTCGTCGCCGGTCCAGTACGGCTCGTGACAACCCGGGAGTGGACCGCCCGAGTTATCGGAGACGGTGCCTTGATCCGTGTTGGTCTTGCCTTGGTCGGTGCTCGACCGACCTTGATCGATCTTGTGAACGTAGACTGGGAAAGTCTCGCGCGTTTCGGTACGGAACTGCGTGCGGATTTCGGCGGTACCGCCGGTTCCCGCGATGTCTTCGCGGCCTTCGCGCTGGGCAACCTTCACCGCGAGCTTGTCGCGCTTGCCGACTTTTCGTGCGTAACGCCCGGTCATCGTCTTGCCGTCCCGGATCATTTGATCAATGTCGGATTGGCTATCCTTCATACGCTCCTTCGGAGAATCGAAGGGACCGGCATTCGCGTTCGAAGCGATCGCGAGAAGAAAAGTAGTAGAGAACAAAACAAACTTAGACTGCACCTTCATAATTACTCCTGTTGAACTGAATCTCTCAGGTCTAGTAAGAGCAAGGCCGGTGCCAGCGTGGGTTACGGAAGTCACGAAAATAACCCAATAAATTCAAAAAGTTACCGAAAGACCCCTTCCGTAAACTGTCGAAACCTTTGACAGGTGTTAGAAGACCTATGCGGATTTTCACGTCAAAAAAAGGGGACTTGTACCTCGGACCGCGCTTGTGATTCGATCTTCTTCGGGGAGTGAGAATCCATGGACAAGGGTTTTCTGGGATACGGCCTCGCTCGCGGGGCAAATCAAGGAACGGGATATCGCACGGAAGCCGTGGCGATCGAATGTGACTTCCGGAAACGGAGGGCACTCGAGATCTGCTCCGAGGCTCAAGCACTTCACTTGAAGGGCATGACCGCTAAAGCGATTCCGATTTATGCTAAATCGATTCGGCTATTGCCGACGGCGGAAGCGCACGCCTTCCTCGGATGGGCCTATAGTGCTCACCACCGCTATGACCTCGCGATCCGCGAATGTCTCCAAGCGATCAACCTCGATCCCGAATACGGGAACTCTTATAATGACATCGGCTCGTATTACGTCAGCCAGGGAAAACTCGACGAATCGGTCATCTGGTTCGAACGCGCGAAGCAGGCGACTCGGTACGAGTCTCGCCACTTCCCGTATCTGAACCTCGGACGCGTCTATGAAGCCAAAGGGATGAAGCTCCCGGCGATTCGCGAATTCGAACGCGCGCTCTCCATCGAGCCGGGTGAGGAATCCTGCTTAGTGGCCCTGAAGCGCCTTCGTACCGCTCTCGTCGAGGTTTGTTAGCGGTTCTAGGTCATCTGAGTTTCTCCGCTTCACCGCGAAGAGACTGTAGAAGCAGGGAACGACGAGCAAGGTCAGTACCGTCGACAAGATCACTCCGCCGATCACGGCGAGTGCCATCGGTCCGCGCGACTCGGCGCCCGGTCCGATCGCTACGGCGGCCGGAATCGCTCCGACGACTGTCGCGAGCGAAGTCATGACGATGGGACGAAGCCGATTCGGACAGGCTTCCATGAGTGCTTTGGTGACGTCTTTCTCACCTTTATCGCGAACGTGATTGGTGAACTCGACGAGAAGAATCGAGTTTTTCTTCACGATCCCCATCAGGAGGAGAAGGCCGATCAAGGAATAGAGGTTCAGCGACTTCCCGAATAACCAAAGGGTAATGAACGCACCGGAGAGCGAAAACGGGAGAGCGAGCAGAACGGTGATCGGGTCGATGAACGAGTTAAACTGCGAGCCGAGAACCATGTACGCGACGACGATTCCGAGGAAGAATGCGACGATCAAGCTCGCGAAGGACTCTTGGAAGGTCTGCGAAGTTCCGCTGACGACGAACCGATACCCATCGGGTAGGTTCTTCCGTGCGAGCTGCTCGGCGAGAGCAAGTGCCTGGGATTGGTTTTCGCCGCTCTTGACGTTCGAAAAAATCGTGATCGCGCGCTGACGATCTTTCCGCGTGATCTGCTGAAGGCTGGCGCTTTCCTTCACGTCGACGACGTCCCGGAGAGGGACGAGTTCGCCCCGGTTATTTCGAAGGAAGAGCGACTTCAGTTTTTCTTCGTAGGAACGCGTGTCTTTTTCGTCGAGTTTGACCTGGATTTCACTTCGCCGCCCGTTTTCAGTGTAATAGCCGGCGAGGAATCCGCCGAGGACTGCGTTCACGGTTTGGCCGATTTGTTGAACGCTCACTCCGCGGTTCGCGGCTTTCGTCCGGTCCGGGACGATCCGAACTTCGGGCATCCCGACTTGGTAGTCGGAGTCGACATCGACGAGCACGCCGCTCGCGATCATGTCGGCCTTAATCTTCTCGCTCGCGCCCGCGAGCTTGTCCCAGTCGTTACCCTGAATCGAAAATTCGATCGGATAGCCCTTGCCGGTCGAGAATCCGCGCGAGGACATATCCTGCGCGAAGGTTTTCATCCCTTTCACGGCTTTCATCTTTACGCGGAGGTCGTCCATAATCTCGAACTGACCCCGTTTCCGGTCGCCGCGATCTTTCAAAGTGATGAAGCACATCCCGCCGTTCACACCGCCGCCACCAAAACCACCGGCCGAAGCGAAATAGGTTTTCACCTCCGGAACTTGTTTTAAAATTTCTTCAGCTTCCTTGATTTTCCCGTCCGTATAGTCGAGCGACGATCCGACCGGCGTCATGAAACGAAGAAGAAAGCGAGACTGGTCTTCGGGTGGGAGGAATTCTTTATTCAGTTTCTTCGTGATTCCGAGGGAAGCGACGAAGAAGAGAATCGCACCGATGACGACTTTCCAACGGTGAGAAAGGGCGTACGCAAGTGCTCGGCGGTAGGAAGCTAGGAAGCTGAGCATGAAGCGATCGACGAATTTCGAGAGCCGGGTTTCCTTCCGGTGATCGGACCCGAAGTTCGCTGCCCGCATCGGCGTGAGGGTAAGTGCTTCGACGAGAGAGAGAAGGACGGCGGCGGTCATCGTCACGCCGAATTGGAAGAAGAACTTCCCGATGATGCCCTTCATGAAGGCAACGGGCAGAAAGATTGCGATGATCGAGATCGTCGCGGCCATCGCTGCGAATAGAATTTCGTTCGTTCCGTCGAGCGCGCCCTGACGTGCCGACTTACCCATTTCTTTATGACGAGTGATATTCTCGAGAACCATAATCGCATCGTCGACGACGATCCCGATCGCGAGCGAAAGCGCGAGGAGAGTGAAGGTGTTCAAGGTGAAGCCCGAGAAATAGAGGGTGATGAACGTCCCGACGATCGAAGTCGGGATTGCGAGAAGGACGTTAAACGTATTCGAGAGCGACCCCAGAAAGAATAGGATTACGAGCGAAGTCAGAATCGCGGAAAGAACGAGCGTGAAGTTTAATTCAGCGACGGCTTCACGAATGAAGATCGTGGAGTCGAATACGGGTTTGATGTCGACGCCGGGAGCGAGGTTCTTACGGATCGATTCGAGGCGTTTAAGTACGCCATCGGCCGCGGCGACGGCATTCGCGCCCCGTTGCTTCCGGATGCCCAGGCCGACTGCGGAAACTCCGTCGACGCGGGTGATCCGGCGAATATCGTCGACTCCGGGCTCGATCCGGGTCGCGTCGCCGATTTTAATAGGCAGGAAGTTCGGCGTGCCGCCGCGGGTGTTAATCCGGAGGTCGGCGAAATCTTTGGCGGTCGTCGCTTCGCCGAGGGTCCGTAAGTTC
>JBBQMV010000194.1:0-5718 GCA_038329315.1 Bdellovibrionia bacterium
TAAACTGCGCGTCGAGCGCGATTTCGTACTCGTATCCCTGGGTAAAGGTCGTCCGAGCCCAAGAGAAGAGGATCCCTGTTTGGCGAACGACTTCGGGATCCGCGAGTGAGACCACTTCCCCATCTTTCGGGTTCGTTTGGGTAGGCGACTGGAAGCTGAACAAGAAGCTCTGCTTCTTCGACGTAGCCGAGTACCCGTTTGGGAAATCCGCGCGGACTTGGTAAGTAAGCGCATCGGTCGGCATCGTCCCTTTCGTAAGCGGGAAGCTAACGGCAGAAACCGTCTCGTCGACCGACTTCACACCGGCGTTGTTTTGGACGACGAGATGGTATTTATCGACACCCTCGACCGGCTTCCAGTGAAGAACGACATCAAAATCCTGGAGCCGTTTTCCAGTGAACTTGTTCGAATCGATCGGCTCACCACCGACCGTCGGAGGTTCGATTTCGATTCCTTCATAATTTTGGGCAACGGTGAACGGTGCGCTGATTCCCCTTCCGATTCTCGTACCATTCGAATTCCGAAGTTCGACCGAGTAATCGCCCGGACGCTCGAACGTCGCGAGTAAACCACCACGACCCTTGTTCGCGGTCACGGTCTTGCGGAGAAGTTCTTTCCCCGCCCCGTTCTTTAGAACCATCATTACCCTCGCCGAGGGAACTTGGGGCGATTCGAAAATCAGCGCTTGTTTCAGAGGCGGCTTCGATCCGGCCGCCATCGTGAGGATCTGGCCTCTATTCGGTTCGATAATCTTGATCGCGCTTTCTTTGATCCCCGTCGGAGTGGGGCTCGGACTCGGCGTCGGAGACGGAGTCGGTGATGGTTCCGGGCTCGGCGAAGGACTAGGTTCTGGCGTCGGAGTAGGGCTCGGTGGTGCGACCGGAGGCGTGGACGGTTTCGGCGTCGGAGAAGGCGCGACCGTATTCGTCTTCGGCACGGGTTGACCTCCTCGACGAACGACGAGTTTCGGACGAGTCATATCGCCCTTCACATTACCGGCGACGATATCAACGAGTACCCGGCGTTCGATTCCGCCAACTCCTTGAGCATTTTCAAACGAGAGTCGCACGAGCGACCCAGGATCAAGCTCGAGAATCGAGCCGTCAAAAAGTTCGATCGTGGCGTGATCATCTGGGCCGGTCATCACGGTATCTTCATTAAAAAGATCCGAGTTTACCTTTGCATCCAAAAACTCGAGGGAATCTTTTGGTTGGCGCTTGAGTTGTCCGGTAACCGCTTTGGTCACCCCGACCTTTTCTCCGTCTTGGGACGAGAGTCCGAAAAGAAGCGACTTCAACGAAACTCCGGAAACGTAAAGGCCCACGGAACCCAAAAGTAAAATCGCTAAAAGGCCGATTAGAATTTTGCGACCCTTGCCGCCGCGTTCGGAAGAGCTCTGTTCGTCCATCTTTTCTCCTTAAACCAATCACTAAGTCGAATTCGTATGAATCCGAATGGATGCCAGCGTGACGTCATCGTCGAGTGCTTTCACATCACCGTTATACTGCATATATGCTGCCTTCAAAGCGTCGATAATTCCGCGAGGTCCGCCATCCAGGGCGCCTTCGACTACTGCCTTTACGCGTTTTTTCCCGTACTGCTCGTTCTGGGTGTTCGTGTTTTCCATGAGCCCATCGGTATATAGTAAGAGAATGTCGCCCTGATCGATCGGAATCGACATCTCTTCGTAGGCACCCGACTCTTCGCGTTCACCGACTCGTGTCCCCTTCGGTACGAGAGACTTGAGTTGATATTTTTCACCGTTTTTGCGGAACAGCCACGGGGGGTTATGGCCGGCATTCGCATAGGTAATCGTCTTCGTATCGAGGTCGATTACGCCAATAAAAAACGTCATCATGATCTTCGTCATCGCGGCGTCGAACACGACTCGATTCGTGTACGACATCATTTCGCCAGGATTAAGTGTAAAAAATTCTTTTTCACGCGCAAGTTTCGCAAGCACCGAGAAGCAACTTCGTGCAGAAGCGGTGATAAGTGCCGACGGAACCCCGTGCCCTGTGGCATCGGCGATCATCACGCAAAGTTTATTTTTAATTCGGAAGAAACCCCACCAATCCCCGCCGCACTCAGAAGCAGATTGGTAGCTGCCGATAATTTCAAAATGATCGTCGCGATATTCTGGCGGAGGAATCAGGCTTTCTTGGACAGCCGCTGCGACCTTTAATTCCTCTTCGACCTTCGCTTTTCGAACTTCGCCGACGACCAGATCTTGGATCTTCTTCGACATGATCGAAAAGGAATTCGCGAGAAGTCCGACTTCATCGCTCGTTTTAATCTGCGGATCGACGTTAAAATCTCCGCGCGCGACGGCGGCAGTCGCCACGGTCAGCTTCTTCAGCGGTCCCGTAATCGAGCTCGAAAAGATGACGGCAAAAAGGATCGCGCCGACGATCGATATTATCCCGAGGAGGCCGAGACGTTCGCCAAGCGTATAGGCCGCCGCCATCGCCTTCCGTTTTTCGAGCTGCGTAATGATGATCGGACCGATCGGAAGTTTCCGAAACGCGCCGAGAAAAATTTTTCCGTCGAGATCGAACTCTTTGGTTCCCGAACTTAGCTTCGAACCGATGGCCCCTTGGAAAACGGGATGACCGCTCGCATCTGGGGCTTCGTAGAGACGCCGCGGATTCGTCGATGCGAGGACACGACCATCCGCACTCGCTACAGTCGTTTCTCCAAATCGTGCGTTTGAAAAAACGGTACGGGCATCCAAGACCGCTATACCGACCGGCATCCCTTTTTCATAGTCCTTCAGGCCGACGTCGCCGAACGCGACAATAATGAGCGGAGTCGCCCCGGGCTTAGCGACCGATTGGAATGCGAAAGAGGTCTGAAGGAGTTGGTCACGTACTCGCTTGAAGAACGGTTGATCAAAAACGAGGTCTTCCGGACGAAAGCCGGCCTTCGTCAGAGCCTCTTCATTCGTATTCTTCGTCAAAAAAATGACGCTTCCGTCCGGTTTTACGAGGTAGGACGAGTAAAAGCCGGATTCGGTTTGAGAATTGACCAGGTTTTTTAGGTTTTCAGTCTGAACCGGCGTGATCGGAAGACGCGGATCGAAGGTCGTGAGATAAAGACGGAGGTTGTCGATTGCAGGGCGAACCTTCTCGCTGAAGTCTTGACCCGCTATGTAAGCTTCCATGGACTGGAGTTGAAACGTGTACGCCTGCTTGTCCTGAACCACGAGTTTTACCGCCGAATAACTGAGAAAACCGACGATAATAAGAAACAGCAGACTCAAACTCAGGACGAGCTTAGTCCCGAGTGAGAATTTGACTCGAAAGTTCTGTTGCTCCATACTGAAAGTCTCCCCGGAATTTAAAGAGATTTCAATAGATTGCGGCTCCCGCAAAGGTGAATTGACATGATTAAAGTCGCGAAAGAACTAAACGGAAATATCTTGGTCCTCCGCCTCTCGGGGTCGATCGAAGAAACCGTTAACCTTGAAGAGATGGTCGGACCGACTCCGCCAGAGGTTCGCGTCGACTGCAAAGAGATTACTCGTATCAACTCCGTCGGAGTAAAGGGTTGGATTAAGTACTTCCAAACTCTGCAGACGAAAAACACCAAGATGACCTTCTTTCAATGCTCGACCGCAATCGTCGAGCAGGTGAACCTCATCTCCAATTTCGTTTGCGGCGGCACCGTTGAATCCATTTACGTTCCCTTCGCCTGCACAAACTGCAAAGCGGAGCTGATCGCCCTCTTCAAAACGGCTGATCTAAATCCAAGCGCCATTCAGCTTCCAGAACTGAAGTGTACGAAGTGTTCTGGGAAAGCGGTATTCGACGACATCGAAGAAGAATATTTTTCGTTTCTTTCTCGATAAGGAAGTAGCGATTTAAAGTGGCCCAGACCCTCCTCCTAGTTTCAAATCGACCCGATGACATCGTTTTCGCGCGAAAAATAGCGGAAACTGTGGACCTTCAACTCGTCCACTCAGTCGATCTGATGGAAATTACGAGTATCATCAAGGAAAAAGACGTCGGCGCAGTCTTCGTCGATTTCGTGAATCTTGAAGGTTTTAGAACGTTCGAAGCCGCGGTCCACGACCAGGTCGGACTTTTTAGCGATCGAGTAAACTCAAATCGCTTCCATTATATTTCGGACCTCGACATCGAAGAGCGAAAATTCCTCTTCGAAAGTCCACTTTTCGGAAATTTCATACTCCGAAAGTATTCAGGTACCGAAAAGGCCGCGCGCGCTGGCGCGCGCTACGCCTACGTCGTGAAAGCAACGACGATGGACCGCGCTTTCGGCATTCGGAATTTCTTTCACCCGAAATCCCAAGTCCAAACGATTCAAATGAAGCGGTCGACCCAGAAACAACAGGTCGTCGAAGCGCTTCGCGCCTATCTTATTAAGGCGAAATATCCGACCCGTATGGCGAACACGATTGCGAACGCGGTCGACGAGCTCATCATGAACGCGATCTTCGCCGCGCCGACGGATACCACCGGCCGCCGCGTTTATGACCAAACTCCCCGCGACGCCGACATCCAACTCGAAGGAAAAGCGCAGATCGAAGTTTCGATCGCGTTCGACGGGATCCAAGTTGGGATCTGCGCGACCGACCAATACGGTTCGATCGATAAGGAAAAAGTTCTTCGCCACCTTTCGACCGTCTATAAAGACGAACAGTACAAAATGAAGATGAGCATCGCGGGCGCCGGCATCGGCCTCGCTACGACCTTTCGCGGCGGCGGATCGCTCTTGTTCCTCTCCGAAAAGAACTCCCGTACGGAAGTCTGTGTGATCTTCGAACGCTTGGATAATATCCGAGAATTTAAAGACCAGTTCCGTTACGTCTTGAACCAGTTCTATTACTGAGCGAAAACTCTGCACATGAAGATCTTTCTCGCTTCGACCTCTCCTCGGAGGCGCCAGCTCATGGCCCAGGTCGGTTTCGACTTTGAAATCCTGAATCCTGAAATCGACGAAATCGAGCGGGCAGGGGAGTCGCCAAAGGCGATGGTGAAGCGATTCACGCTCGATAAGGCCGAAGCCGCGTTCGCGCGCGTTTCTCATGCTGCCGAAGGCGTATTGATCGCGGCCGATACCACGGTCGTATCACCCGACGGAAAGCGGGTCTTGAACAAGCCCACTACCGAAAAAGAAGCCGAGAGGACTCTCCGAACGATCTCCGGAAAAAATCATATCGTTTATACCGGCTACGCGATCTTCGGATTTAAAAACGGTAAGATCACCAAACGCCATTACGCGGTCGTAAAAACTTCGGTAAAAATGCGGAACATCTCTCGCGCGGTAGCGCGCGACTATATCGCAAGTGGCGAACCGATGGATAAGGCCGGTGCCTACGGAGCGCAGGGAATCGGAATGGCACTCATCGAGTCGATCAAAGGATCGTACTCGAACGTGATCGGTCTCCCGATGGCTGAGCTTCTCATCGACCTCGAAGCGAAGTTTAAGTTGAAACCGAAGTGGCGGACGAGCCCATGACTGCGATGAGCGAGCTCCGAAAGCGTTACTCGGTGATCCGCGCCCAGATTCCTCCATCGGTCACTCTGGTCGCGGTCAGCAAGACCCAGTCGTACGCAAGCATTCGCGAACTTTACGACGCCGGCCATCGTGACTTTGGAGAAAACTACGTTCAGGAACTCATCGACAAGGCGGAACAAGCGAAGGTCGACGGACTTTCCGAAATTCGCTGGCACTTTATCGGACACCTTCAAACGA